>JALVYZ010000085.1 GCA_027037705.1 bacterium
GGATCAAATGACAGGTAAATTATTGACACAAACCGATGCGGCTAATTTAAACCCTTAATACCCAAATACAATTGTCATAGCAATAAGCACAAAAGGTAAATCTTTGCCTTTTCATATTGTAGTAGAACCATCATCTGCAAATGGATTAAATAAAAAGGCTTTCATAAAAATAGAAAAGATACTAACTATATCAAAAGAAAGATTGGTAAAAAGAATTGGCATACTTGAGGAGAAATATTTAAAGCAAGTAGGTAACGCTATTAAATTAGTATTGGATCTATATTAATGTTTTGTAAAATAGAAAATTGGTTAAAATTAGCCACATTTGTCAGAAATGACCAATTAAAATTTGTTGTCTCTGAATTTTATTGACATTAATCTTGGCAAAAAAATTGCATAAATATTTTTGATATGAAAAAGATAAAATTGTTTTTAGTCGGAATTTTCATTTTAGTTTGTTCAGTTTGTTTAAAAGCTACAGACGTAAAATTTTATGATGATTATTCTATTCAAATAATTAATGATATAAATCAATTTAGGTCCTTAAGTTTTATAGAAAAAGTGTTTAAAGCTGGTTATGGTTTAGAGGATTTATTTTCTATGAAAATACCTCTTAAAGAATGCTATTATTGTTCCGATTTTTTTGTGGATGAAGGTTTGATGCAATATGCTAAAAATAGAATTGTAGATATAATAAATAAGAAAGATATTTCACATAAATTTATATCAGACAATAACAGTCAATATTTATTTAGTGGTGAAGGTATATTTATTTTAGCATTTCAAAATTATGTGGATATTCAACAAGCTACAAAAATACTTGAAAATAATTTATTTAAAACCACTTTATTAAGAAATAACCCAGAGTCAGTTTTTATGTATTATCCTTATGATAGAATAGGTGCTGCTATTGCAACTGCTGAAATAGAATATGAGGGAGTTAGTTATAATATTGTTATACTTGTGGTTGAAGCTGCTATAACTGAGTTAGGTCGAAATCTTGAAAATGAAAATAAAAATAATGTGTTTTTAGGAAGAATATATTTTAATGGAAATGTTTGTGGTGATTGTAATTTGAATATATATAATTTAAATGGAGATAAGGTTAGAGAGATTATTACTAATTTAGATGGGTCTTTTTTTGAAGTTGTGTTGCCAGAAGAATTTTACTTGACATATGGTAATGAAAAGATTAAAGTAAACTTAAAAAAAATTAATTTTAATAAAAATATTTACTTTCAAGGAATTGACACAGAAAAATAGGTGTGATATAATATATTAAGTGGGGTTGAAGGCTTTGAGAAAAAAATTCATAATTTTAATTTTTGTATTTTTTGTTAGTTTGTTTATAGTGGGTTGTGCCGAAAAAAATAAAAATATAAAAAAGCTTGCAAAAAGCAATATTGGTATAAAATTTTTTAATAAATCTGGAGAAAAAATTGATAATGGCCTTTTTGAAAGGTTCAAAAAATACTGGACATTTCGAAAGGGGGTGAGATCAAAGGAGGCGTATCAGTTTGAAGTAAGGCATTTAATGGGAGTTCCGTATGATAACATTTATAAGGTATATATTGAAAAGTTTAATGATGCAAAAGTTGAAAAGGTAGAGATTGATAAAGTTGATAGCGATGGATTGAAATGGAAGAATTATGATGAAGTATGTTTTACTTTAAGATTTTATTTATTTAAAAAAAATATGTTAGGAAACAAAACATTTTCCCAGCAAGATTGTTGGGTGAATATTGATGGAGAGTGGTTTCATCTATTGAACAACCCTTTGTTGTTCAAATATTAAATAAAAACTAAAAAGGAGGAAGAAAGATGAAGAAGTTAGTGTTAAGTTTGTTTTTAGCGTTAATGTTAGTTGGTAGTGTGTATGCTTCCTGTAATAGGCATACAACTCAATCTCCAGATGGGAAGGGTAATTTATTAATTTACCCAGTTTACTTTGCAGCTGATGGTTTTCAAAGTAGGGTATGGATTACAAACACAAGTGATAATTTATCAGTAGTTTATAAGGTTGTAATCTTTTCCCCAAAGTATTCAATTGAAATGAAAGACTTTTTTGTTTATTTAAGTCCGCATGATGCTACTTACTTTGACTTAAAAGCAGTTGGTAATGATGTGACAGTTGAGACAGATGATGATAGTATCTGTAATCCTTATGATGGAACTCAATGTGGAAGTAATTTTACATTTACTCCTCTTGTAAAGCCTAATTGTGATGAAGATGCTTATGGGTATATTGTGGCATTTCCAGCAGCTGCATTTAATTTAGGGACAAGTCCTGTTGATAAAAAAGATATTGTGGATGAATATAATGATTATATTAAGGGTAGTGTAACATCACAGAATGTGCCTTATTCAGTATTCGGAAAATTAGAAATGTATAATAACCAAGGTGATTTTTACGCTGTTTATGATGCATATTCATTCAGGATCCCAGATGCATCTCAACCAATTGAAGTTGGAGATAAAACATCATTTGCAACAGTTAATTATTTAGATGTAACAGATTTTGAAGCTGTTTTAGCTAAATCAAGAATTCATCTTGCAAATACTGAGCCTGCTGGTAATATGATTTATATTGTTAATTTCCCTACTAAAGAAACTGGGCAATGTCCATCTGATCCAGATCATGTAATGGGAACTGGTCCATTCTTTACAGAAAGTGCTAATTATAGCACAGATCAGTATGGTAATTTTGGAATTTCATATAATTATGTAAATTATGATATGAAAGAATATACTGAAAAGGGACCTACTTGTACACAGTCTCCATGTGGTGAAACTCATGTTCCAGTATTCCCATATGAAGTTAACTTTGTATTTGATGAAGGTTTTGCAAGCATGGGATATAATTACATTGTATTCCCACAAACTGGTGGAACAAATAACTTTACAGATAAAGCAGGGGATAATGTATCATTTGATGGTGCACCAGCATTACCATTAACATTTATTATCCATGCAAATGGTAGTTATGGATTTGTTAAACCAGCATTTACACATGGTGATGTAACATGTGATAATGGAACAGTAATGATGACCTACCCAGATGGAAATGATTTCTATTATGGATGGGATTATTCAGCTCAGTAGGAGAGTAAATTGAATAAGTTATTAATTCATAGCAGGGTTAAAAAAAATAAAGTAGCGGGATTCCTAATCCCGCTACTTATGATAATATTTTTATTTTGGTCGTTTAGTTTACTTTCTGCAAGTGATTATAAATCTTTTCAGGTTGTATATGGACATAAGTATATTGGTTTAAAAGGGTTTAGAGATTTAGGAAATCCTCATAGATTAACTCCTGATAGTAATGGTGAGATTGAAATTTCATATCTTGCTCATAGGGATGATAATGCGAATACTATATATAACTTCCCGATAAAAATTGCATTGTATATCCCTCCTTTTTTAACAGAAGTCATCGGTGGGCAAATATTTTTTAATTACACTATTCCTATAGGATTTTGTATTAAATATAAAAATTTTCCATTATGCAGTAACGTTCCAAATATAAATGATTCTGAAGGTTGGGATAATTTTTATACAACTGTTTTCCCTGATGATTATTATAATGAAGTACATTTTAAAAATTTATCTGGAAATATAGCTTTGTTATATATCACAAAACCAATTAATGATGAATTATCTTCTGGATGGTTATTTTTTAATGAAATTAATCCCCAAGAAGGTGGTGTTGGAATCAGAAGTTTTTCATTAAGTTTTAATGTAAATTATAATGACTATGTGAAATGGTATGATAGTATAAAAGAACCTTTAAATCCAAATGATTCATCTTTTTATTATAGTAATTGTGTGGATTCAAATCATCCTCAAAATTATACAAGGCATAATTGTATTGTTGATGGAGATAATATTTGTGAAAATGTCCCAGGTTTTAAAAATAGTGAATATACTCCATACTATTACTATACTAAAAATGGTGATTCATCTGGAAAAAAATATTTTTATTGTTGGGTGCCAGGAGGTAATTATAGTAATGGTGAGATAATATGGGATATATGGAGTGATGATATTTATTTTCCTGTAAATTCTACAAAATATCAATGCTCACCATCAAATCTTCAGTATTGCAATAATCAAAGTGATTGTGAAAATATTGGACATGGATATTGGTATGATAATAAATGTAATTCTATAAGCAAAGAGGAAAAATGCCTACAAGATATTCAATATTGTGATAATGAGACATTATGTAGTTATTATAAAGATAATAAGCCTGATAACTCAACATATTGGGATAATAGTACTAATAAATGTACATTTAGCTGTAGTGAGCAGCATTTAGACTTTTGTGATAATCAAACTGCCTGTGATGAAGTTTTCGGAGAACAAGGGCACTGGTATAATAATGAATGTAATTTATTAACTAAAGAGGAAAAATGCTTACAGGATATTCAATTTTGTGATAATGAAACATTATGTACTTTATATCATGATAATAAAGATAATGCATCCTATTGGAACGGAGAGTCTTGTACTTTTCATTGTAGTTTAAACCATTTAGGTTATTGTGATAATCAAACTGCATGCAATGAGGTATTTAATGACAATAAAGAACATTGGTATGATAATAAATGTAATCTTCAGGATAAAGAATTTGCATGCTTAAATCAGGATATAAAATATTGTGATAATGAGACATTATGTGACCTTTATCATGATAATAAAGATAATGAATCTTATTGGAATGGAGAAACTTGCACCTTTCATTGCTCTCAGAAACATTTAGATTATTGTGATAGTCAAGCTGCTTGTGAAAATGCTGGAGGATACTGGATTAATAGCAGATGTAGTTCAATTAATATAGAATGTTTAAATAATCCAGATAAATGCACAACTCAAGAGTTGTGCGAAGAAGCTCATTATCAATGGTATAATGGAAAATGTGAATATAATTGTAGTTATTATACATTAGATAGCTGTCATGATAAAAATAGTTGTGAAAATGCAGGTGGTGTATGGAATGGCTCAAGTTGTAATTCAAAGCCAAAGTCATGTTCTTTAAGTATTATTTTTGCGGCAAATTTTCAACATAATAAGTCTTTGTGTATAGAATATAACTGTAAATGGGAAAATAATCAGTGTGTCGATCCTTCAAGTAGTGGTACTCCAGGTGGAAATGAAGGTGGAAATGGTTCTGAAGGGGAAAATAACCAAAATAATGATAATATAACAGGATTAAATAATTGGGAAATTGATGATAATTTTATGGTTTTAAACACTGATAGTTGTAATGGAGATACTTTAACTCAAAATGATAAATTAACATTTATTATTAGACATAAAGGTATTTATAATAAATATGTATTTCCTATTTTTGGTATAATTTATTCTGATGGTTCTCAAGTTTATTATGAAATAAAGAAAACAGGAGATTTTTATAGACTAACCTATTGGAATACATCTGAATTAAGTCCAGATAATACATTTGAATTTGGAAATAAATTATTTGGTAAAGATGAGACTAATTATGCTACTATAAATGTATTTCAAAATATCTTTCAAAATGGAGAAATAGATGTATGTAGTAATCAGGTCCAATTTGAAAATATATTGGAAAGTAAAACAGGTATTCAGACAGAATTAGATAATATTAGTCAGATTTTATTAGGAACTATAGTAATGGATAAGCTTTTTACTTTAAAAGACTTTTTATATAACGAAAAGTCAGTTACTGAAGATAATGTAAAAAAATTACCAATTAAAGGAAATGGAATCTTCGGCTGGAAATATAAATTATTAAATATAGATTGCAGTCAATCTCATTGTACCTCTTCAAACGAAGAAGATAATAATTCTATTAGCCAGGGAGGAAATGAAACTGCTTCTGTTTATGAACCAAAATTTGTAAATTATATAATTGATAATAATACATTAACTTTTGATGAAACTGATGTAATAAATGATTATAATGTATTATTGTTAGGATATTTGGAAAATAAAGTAGAAGGTGGAAAAGTATATTTTGATATATGTAGAGATGGTTCAGTTGGGTTAGTAGGAGGAGATAGTGAATATCAAAATTATCTAAATGGAAATATTTATAATAATAGTTGTGTAAATTATACAGAAAATCAAATTTCTCTTTTTCAATCTGGTATTTTAGATGCATTAAAAGAATTGTGTAATTCATACAATATTAAGATGTTAGAATTTTATATAAATAAGAAATTATTTAATATTGTAAACTTATTACATCTTGATGTTAATTCAAATAAATATTATTTTTACTATAGGGAAAAAGACTTTTGTAGCTGGGTGCAATCTTTACAGTAATATTTTTTTATTAGATGATAATGGATTATTATCCCATAAATAAGTTTTCTTTATCAAGTCCTTCTAATACCATTCTTTTAAATTCTATAAAAGGAGTATATAAATGAAAAGATTATTTTATGTAACAGGTCTTTTTATTCTTATGTTTCTTGCATCATGTGCAAGCAGAATGCAGATGGATGTGAAACCGCATAATGTATCATATCAAGAAATCCAAAAGAAGAATATCGCAAAAGTTGTAATTTTACCTTTTTATAACTGTAATATTTCTAAATTTGATAAATTAAATCTTATTTTATATGATGATTTATCTGATGTTCTAATAAAGCATAATTTTATTCCAGTGCCATATGATGAAATTGTAAGCCTTATTTATAAAAATAGTGAAAGCGAAGAAGTAAAAATTTCTGATAGTTTATTGGCAGAGCTTAATAATCCTCTATGGTCAAATGAAATGAAAAAAGAAATTGAAAATATAATCTATACTGACGAAAAATATTATAAAAGCAGAAAGAAAAATTGTACATCTATAGATCAAAATGAAATTATTAATATTGGGGAGAGATATTCTGCTAAATTTGTAATAAAAGCATTAATAACTGAATTTGAATTTTTAAATGAAGAAACTTTTAATCCATTTAAAATTGGATTTTTAAATACTCCTGCAAAATTAATTAGTAGAACTATGTACGGAAAACCTTCATCTGACAATTGGGGAAAATTTCAAAATATGATAAGTAGTGGTTTACTTGGCGGAATAATTGGTTATAATTTAGGGGAGCCTTTTGATTCAAGGTCTTATAAAAATGTAAAAGTAGGTCATCCATATTTAGGATATACAATTAGACAAAGAAGTGGTGGGGATAGTGATCATAAATGGAAAAATGGATTATTCTGGGGAGGAACTGCAGCATTAAATGGTTTAATTGCGAGTTATAGTGGTGATTTTAAATACCTAAATGTAGGAATTAGATTATATGTTTATGATGTTGATACAAAACAACTTGTCTGGACAGATAGAGTTAAATTAAGAATTGAACCTGAAAGTATGTATGCTAATGTAAATGAAGATGATTTGATAAATTCTGCTGTTAAAGAAGGTGTTTCATTATTAATGGCTTCATTTTTTGGTGAATAATTGGAGGAAAATATGAAAAAAATAGTTATAAAAACATTATTGTTTTTTATAATATGTTTATTTAATTATAGTTTATACGCTGGAAGTGTAACTCTCTTTCCTTATTCAATTAATTTAAAATTTTATGATGATCAGCCTCAATCATTTAATGTTGGTATTGGATGTTCTGGATTTTTAACAGATGAAAATGGGGCTTCTAAAGCAAGTTGTTTTATTGTTTCAAACAATGCTGGAGTTACTTTTAATGGAGATGCGGCATGTAATAAATCAGTAAATGTTAAGGTAGATCCAAATGTTTTATTTTCAAATAATTTTACTATAACAGTATACTGTGCGGATAATGAAACAAGTGGAACTGACACATTGAATGTTTCTGTGGATCTAACAGAATATTACAATAATTATAGATATAAAGAAATTACTCCAAAAAAATTAATATGGGTTGAACATGTTTATGGAGATAATGTAACAGATAAAGATAATGTAACAGAAAGTAAAACTACATTAAAGATAGACACTTTGAGTATAAATGTTATTAATTTTGATAATAATTGGTCTTATGAGACTGATGCAGATTGGCTTGCTATTGGAAAAAGTGGAAATCAATTATTTGTGAAGCCAATAATTGAATTATTTCCATTTAATCAGAAATATTTATACACAAAAATTAAAATTTTTGATTCATTTACTACAATGTATTCAGATGTTTATATACTTTTAACTGATACTGATAATAAGTCATTTAATGATAAATATAATTTTAAAATTTTTGAATATAATGATTCTAATGGAAACAAAAATAAAGAAGCCTGGAATATTGATAATATGAAAAGGTTATATACTTTTTTTAATATATCAAAATATTTTGATTCATCTCAAGATTATTCAAATAAAAAAGAATATCTAACAATCTCATTGGATAATGATAATCAGAATGTATGGGCTTATAATCCTTCAGATCCAAGGATTTTTATACCAGTCAAAATTAATGGAGTATATGTTCCTGGATGTGATGAAGCATACTTTAGTAAAGGAAAGATTGATATAATACCTTTTGGTCCATTTACTCTTACAGGATTTACAGGAAGAGTTAATATTAGTGTTAATATTGGGGATAATTATACTGATTCTGAAAATCATCAATTATTTGATTTATATCTAAGTATTTATGGTATAAAAGGGAAATGGCAGTTATATGATATGTATGAAGGTCAAACATATAAACATCCTAATCTTTTAAATATTTTTAGAGATGGAGAGGGGAATATATCTGGTTGTTTTATTGATGAAAATAATCAATGTGTTAAATTTTTAGATGTTTCTTTAGATAATAATTTTAGGTATAGATTAGTTTTCTATAATGAAGATTACATATTTGAATATGAAGTTTATAACTTAATGGAAACACAGTTAGAAGGTAAGTGGAGATGGTGTAGAAATAATTATTGCCATGACTGGGAAAAGTTTTACGGAGTAAAAGTATTAGACTTATTTAATAGTGTATATTAATTTACCTTTCTAATTAATATTAAGCGGGCGACGGGATTTGAACCCGCGACTTTCAGCTTGGGAAGCTGACACTCTACCACTGAGTTACGCCCGCAGTTCACTTCTTTTTATTAAAAATTAAAAAAATTGTCAAGATAAGTTGAATTATTAATTTGAATGTATTATAGTAATTAAACTAAATATATTAATAAGGAGGGGAGAATGAAAAGATTAATTATTTTTTTATTTTTAATATTTTTAGTTTTTGGTTGTGCTGGCAAAAATAAAAGTACAAAAAGTGTTTATAACAATGGAATTAATGGTGGAAAAAGTGGCAAATCAACTCCTGCTTTTTCTGTTTTTAAAGGTTCAGAAAAAGGAAAAAGTATAAAATCTGAGTCTTTAGAAGAAGCTAATATAGCAAAATCTAATGAAGAGATTTCTGAAAATGAAGGAAATTTAGAGAACCAAGGTATAGTTGGTGGATTTCAACTTAGAGATATTCATTTTGATTTTGACAGTGCAATTATAAAACCTCAGGATATCCCTTACCTTGAAAGTCTTGGAGAGTTTTTACAATCGCATAAAGAATATAAATTAGTGATTGAAGGTCATTGTGATGAAAGAGGTTCTGAAATGTATAATTTGGCATTAGGTCAAAGGAGAGCTGAATCTGTAAAAAAATTTCTTGTAAATTTAGGAATTAGTCCTGATAGAATCCAAACTATTAGCTATGGGGAGGAAAAGCCAGTAGATCCAAGACATAATGAAGAAGCATGGGCAAAAAATAGAAGATGTCATTTTATTTTGGAGAAATGAAGTGAAGCAGAAAATAGGTTTAATTGATTATGGAATGGGTAATTTAAGAAGTGTGTCAAAAGCAATTGAAATATCTAATGGAGATGTAAAGATAATTACCGAACCAGATGATATTTTAAAAATGGATAAAATAATTTTACCTGGGGTGGGTGCAATAAAGGATTGTATTAGGAATTTGGAGAAATATAACTTAGTTGATGCAATAAAAGAATTTATAAAAACTGGGAAATATTTTTTAGGTATATGTCTGGGGTTTCAAGCTTTATTTGAAGAAAGTACAGAATTTGGACATACAAAAGCCCTTGGAATTATAGAGGGGAAAGTTACAAAATTTGAAAATTTAGGTAAATTACCTGTGCCTCATATGGGATGGAACAATGTTATTATTAAAAAGAAAACTCCTTTGTTAAATGGGATAGAAGATGGAGATTATTTTTATTTTGCTCATTCTTATTTTGTTAATCCAAAAAATGAGAATGATATTATGACAGAAACAGATTATGGTATAAATTTTGTGTCTTCAATTAATAGAGAAAATATTTATGGAGTTCAGTTTCACCCTGAAAAAAGTCAAAAAAAAGGATTGAGAATTATAAAAAATTTTGTATCTTTGTAGATGGGAGATATCTAATGAAAAAGATATTTATTATTTTAATTATTGTTTTTTTATTTTCATGTTCGCATAAAAATATAAAGAAAAATGAAGTTCAAGTTAAAAAGCCAACAAGAGTATATGTTGCACCTTTTAAATATTTAAAATCTCCAATAGAATTTTCAAATTTAGATATTAAAATAGAAAAAAATATGATTAAATATTCATATAATAATCAGCTTTTAGATCTTATTGTTAGAGACCTTGCGCAAAAATTTTATATTAAATTAAAAAACCTAAGAAAGGATTACAAGCCTGTTTCAATAGATGATGTTGAAAATGTATTCCAAGTACCTATAAATAAAGTATCTAAAAAAGATATAGCAGAAAGATTTAATGTTGATTATATAATTCAAGGATATATAATAAAATTTGTTGAAAGACAGGGTAACAGCTTTTCTGTAAATGTTCCAGCAGAAGTACATTTTATAATAATAATGAAAGATATTCGTACAAATAAAGTGTTATGGTATAAACAATACCATGAAAAACAGGAATCTCTTAGTTCAAATTTGTTATATTTTTATAAATTTTTTAAAAGAAAAGGAAAATGGGTAAGTGTTATGGAACTCACTGAATCAGCTTTTAGTAAAATAATATTAGAATTACCATGAAAAATATACAAAAATTAAATTTTATTCTTGCAAGTTCATCTAATAGAAGAATTGAATTATTAAGGTCACTTGAGCTTTATTTTGAGATTATTCCCTCTAAAGTTAAAGAAAATTATAATATTGTTGGCTCATCTAAAAAAATTGCTGAAATTAATTCATATAATAAGGCTTATAGTATTTCTCAAAAATATAAAGATAGGTTAGTAGCTGGTTTTGATACTATAGTTGTTATAAAAAATAAAATATTAGGAAAACCAAAAGATAGAGATGATGCTTATAAAATGTTAAAAATGTTATCTGGGAATAAACATTTGGTAATTACAGGTTTTTCAATTGTTAATTTAGAAAAAGAAATTAAAATTACAAAGTCAGTTTCAACAGAAGTATGGTTTAAAAATTTAGATTCAGATGAAATCAACTGGTATTTAAGTACTGAAGAACCTTATGATAAAGCAGGGGCTTATGCTATTCAAGGTAAGGGCGCTTTTATGGTAAAAAAAATCAATGGATCATATACTAATGTTGTTGGATTACCATTAACAGAATTTATTGAGACATTAAAAGGCTTAATAGATGATTGATTATTGTAAAAAAGTCGAAGATATAAAAAAGAGAATAAATATAGCTTTATCTAAATCTCCATATAATCAGACAGTAAAATTAATTGCTGTATCAAAAACTTTTCCTTCCGATATTATAAAAAAGGTTTATAATTGTGGCATTTTAGATTTTGGTGAAAATTATGTTCAAGAATTGTTAAAAAAACAGGAAGAATTAAAGGATTTAAAAATTAAATGGCATTTTATAGGGCATTTACAAAAAAATAAAGCTAAATATATCTTTGATAAAATTGAAATGTTGCATTCATTAGATTCTTTAGAATTAGCGAAAATTTTAAATAAAAGATTGGAAAACAAGGATTTAAAATTAAAATGTTTAATACAGATTAATATAGGAAATGAACCTAATAAATATGGAATAAATATAAATGAGGTAGAGAATTTTTTAAAGGCTATTGAAAATTTTAAAAACATTGAAATAAAGGGTTTTATGTGTATACCTCCTTTTTCAATATATAAGGAAGATTCAAGAAAATATTACAGAAAAATGAGAGAAATTTTTGAAATGTTTAAAAATGAAAATATTACAGAACTTTCAATGGGAATGAGTAATGATTTTGAAGTTGCTATTGAAGAAGGAGCTACAATGATAAGGATTGGTACATTAATATTTGGTCAGAGGGTATAATTATGTCGTCAATTTCTATTATGATTATTGTTTTTTTAAGTTTTTTTATTGTTATTTTGTTTATGTACATAGTTTATTTAAATGGTGAATATAAAAAAATGATAGAACTATATCAAAAGGTTATTTCAGAACAGGAAAAATTAGAGAATAAATTTTTAGAATATGAGAAAAAAATTGAAAATTTAAATAAAGAGTTAGCAGAAAAAGAGATAGAAATTCATAAATTAACAGAAGAAAAAGAAGATTTAAAGGAGAAAATAAAAAAACTTTTAAACCAAAATAAGAAATTAAAAGAAAAATTGAAATCTTTAAAAGAAATGTATTAGTTAGATTGATATTTGACAAATAAATTATATAAAACTATAATATTTTAGGGTGGTCAGGCAGCCGCTCTCTCACAATATGTGAGAGGGAGGAAAGTCCGAACACCAGAGGGCAGGATGGCAGGTAACACCTGCTGGCAGCAATGCCAGGATAGGGCCACAGAAAACAGACCGCCGAGCACCTACTGGATGTTTAATTCTATATGATAATTTTATATTTTGATAAATTTTGAAAAATCATTAAGAGAATTAATAATCAGTAGGTGCTCGGTAAGGGTGAAAAGGTGGGGTAAGAGCCCACCGCATCTCTGGTAACAGAGATGGCATGGCATCCCCCATCTGGTGCAAGGCCAAATAGGGAGCCGATGGTTGCCCTCACCAATGGCTCCGGGTAGGCCGCTTGAGCCTTCAGGTGACTGAAGGCCCAGATGAATGGCTGCCACCTCAAAGTTTTAGCTTTGAGGTACAGAATTCGGCTTATAGACCACCCCATTTTTTGTAAATTATTTTAAAACAATCTTAATGACTCCTCCTGAACCCAGTTCAGGATAACTTTTTTATAGATAAGGAGAAACTATGCTTGTAATGGGAATTAATGGTAGTCCAAGAAAAGGTAATAGTTATAGATTGCTTGACAATTTTTTAAAAGGAGCAAAAGAGGCAGGATTTGAAACAATTTTAATAGATGCTTGTAAAATAAAAATTACTCCCTGTCAGGAATGTGGATATTGTTCAAAAGAAGGAATTTGTAGAATTGATGATGAAATGACTAAAATTAGAGAAGATCTTGAAAATGCAAAATATGTTGCAGTCTGTTCACCTGTTTTCTTTTTCGGTGTAAGTGCTCAAATAAAAGCTTTGATAGATAGATGTCAACCATTATGGGTAAAAAAATATTTATTAAAAAATGCAAAATCAAAAAATGATAGAAAAGGTTTCTTTTTTTCAACTGGAGGATTTCATAAAGAAATTACATTCAAAGGAGGAGAATTAATTATAAAAGCTTTTTTTGATTCTTTAAATGTTGAATATGAAGATAAAATTTTTGTTCCATCAATGGAATTTAAAAATGACATTTTGAAAAGAGAAGATTGCTTAAAAAAGGCTTATGAACTGGGAAAAAGTCTAAAATAAAAGTTATGTTATGTTAAACTTAAAGCAAATTTTATAACTCTTATCTTTTATTTTTAAAAAAAGTTTGCATCATATGTTTTACTTCATTTGAAAATTTTGAATCTATCTCAAATTCAAATTTATGATTAAATTTAAAATTATCAATTTTTATTCTTGAAACAATTGCTCCAAATTTTTCTTCTTTTAATGCAAAAACAACTTTTCTTATTCTTGAATTTATTATAGCTCCTGTGCACATTAAACATGGCTCAACTGTCACATATAAAGTACATTCATTGAGTCTCCAATCTTTCAAATATTTTTGAGCTTTTTTTATTGCTATTAATTCAGCATGATACAAAGAACTTTTTCTAATCTCTACTAAATTAAATCCTTTAGCTATAATTTTATCTTTGTATACTATTACTGCACCAATTGGAACTTCATTAAAAAGGTAAGCTTTTTTTGCCTCTTCAATTGCAAATTGCATAAAGCTCATTTTGAGTTCATCCCAGGTAAAAAGACTTTCTCTGGATTTGTAAATAAATCTTTAGGAAGGGTAAAGATGTTTTTAAATATATTAAATGTTTTTTTAGTAATTGTTTTGGTTGGTTGAATCATTAATTTTGGTTTGTCGTATGTTCCAGATAATTTGAAATAAAAAAGAATTATTTTTTTACCAAATATATACCCAAATACAGGAATTTTGCTTATTATATTTCCAACAGTTTGTAATGGTTGAACAACAAGTTCGCCTTTAATTTTTTTAGTAGGAATATTTGCCTTTCCTTTTAGACCTAAATTAATTGAATCACTAATTAATACAGATTTTTCAGTTTTTAAAATGCCATTTTTAATATTAAATGTCCCTGCAATAATTTTATATTTTAACCCTTTTGAATTAATATTTGGTAATTTAAGTTTTAAAAATTGATAAACATTTAAAATAGAAAAAATGTTATTTAAAAAACTAAATTTATATATATAACCATTTTTAACATATATAAAAATAAGTCCATTTAAATTTTTTAGAAAATCTTTAGGATGTTTGAATCTACTATTTAGATTTATTAAACAATTTTTTGCTCTTCCAGATATTTTACCTAAGGATAGATCGTAAAAGTCAATGTTGTCAATTTTGCCATCCATTGAAAAAAAGTATATTTTCTTTGAAAAATCAAATAGAAAATTATTTAAATTTATTATCCCATTTTCATAAGTTAATCCTTTAAAATCTGTTAAAAATAATTTTTTGTTATTAAGTTTTATTTTTCCAGTAAATATTT
>JALVYZ010000086.1 GCA_027037705.1 bacterium
TTCTCGTCGATGATCATGGAGATCTTGATCTCGCTGGTGGAGATCATCTCGATGTTGATGTTGTTTTCCGCCATGGCGCTGAAGGCTTTGGCGGCGATCCCGCTGTGGGACTTCATCCCCACCCCGACGATGGAGACCTTGCAGACATTCTCGTCGTAGTCGGCACTGCCGATATCGTGATCGAAGCTTCCGATGGCCTGCTTGGCCCGCTCCAGCTCACTCTGGGGGACGGTGAAGCCCAGGTTGGTGGTCCCTTCCCTGCTGGCGTTCTGGATGATCATATCCACGTTGATCTGCTCGTCGGCCAGGCGGTTGAAGATCTCGGCGGCGATCCCGGGACGGTCGGTGACGTCCCGCAGGGATACCCGTGCCTGATTTTTGTCCAGGGCGATGCCGCTGACAAGTACTGCTTCCATGCTGTCGTTCTCCTCTGCGATGATAGTGCCCGGCCCGTCGCTGAACGAGCTCCTGGCGATGATTTTGACTCCCATTTTCTTGGCCAGCTCCACGGAGCGGTTCTGCAGGACCTTGGCCCCCAGGCTGGAGAGCTCCAGCATCTCGTCGTAGGAGATGTAGTCCAGTTTCCGCGCCTTGGGTTCGATCCGGGGGTCCGTGGTGTAGATGCCGTCCACGTCGCTGTAGATCTCGCAGGCGTCGGCGTGGAGCGCTCCGGCCAGGGCCACAGCGCTCAGGTCGCTGCCGCCCCGGCCCAGGGTGGTCACCTCCCCCTCCTCGTTGATCCCCTGGAACCCGGCGACGATGACGATGTTCCCCTTTTTCAGCTGTTTCTCGATGGCGGAGGTGTCGATCGACTCGATCCGGGCGTAGGTGTGGGTGCCGTCGGTCCGGATCCCTGCCTGGCGACCGGTCAGAGCCACGGCTCCGTAACCCATCTCCTGGAGTGCGATGGCCAGCAGCGACGCCGTCACCCGCTCCCCGGAGCTGAGCAGGATGTCCATCTCCCGTTTGGAGGGGGTCTTGGAGAAGTGATGGGCATAGTCGATGAGCTTGTTGGTCTCCCCGCTCATGGCCGAGACCACCACCACCAGATCGTTCCCCTCATCCCGGGCTTTGGCGACCCGCTTGGCCACATTTTCGATCCGTTCCAGGCTCCCCACGCTGGTTCCGCCGTACTTCTGAACGATCAACATCTACAACAATCCTTTTTTGACAAAATAATCGATCACCTGCCGGTAGACCCTCCGCTTGAAAAAGGTGATCCGGCGGAACAGCTCGTCCATCTCCACATATCTGTACTCTTCAAACTCCGGAGCCTCGAAGGCGTTGAGATCGATCTGCGCCTCCTCCTTCAAC
>JALVYZ010000087.1 GCA_027037705.1 bacterium
TTTATAACTTCTATAATTTCTTTATAATCAAAAACATTTTCCATTATATGACTCCTTTTTAGAGGTTGTAAAGGTTGTAGAGGTATTAGATGTAATAGAGGTTGTAGAGGTATTAGAAGTTAAGGATTTTATTAATTGATTCAAAAGAAATCCTATTTCAGTTAATTTTTCATAAAAAAAATTATATTTATTTTCTGTAATAAAACTCAGATCTTTAGCTAATAAAAAATAGTATTTTAATTCTTCCAATGAACCTCTTGATATATATAAAAACCTTAAAAATTCTTTATTGCTATTTTTTGAATGTCCTTCTACAATATTTGCTGGGATTGATATTGAACATCTTTTTATCTGACTAATCAATCCATATTTTTCATCTTTTGGGAAATTGCTAATATTTTCATAAACCGATAAAACCAATTCGTGTGCTTTTTTCCAAACTAACAAATCTTCCCAACTTCTTCCCATTAACACCTCCTAACTTTCACAACTATTAGCCTCTCTATAACTTCTATAACCTTTATAACCTCTACGACCTCTACCTCTACACCGCCTCTTCCTTCCTTGCCTCACTTAATTTATATGCTGTCTCTAAAATCTTTTCCCAACCAAATTTATTTGCAAGATAATCTAAACTTGTTTCTAACTCATCAACTTTTGGTTCTTCCTCCATTTCTTCTTCTCTTTCTTCAAAAACAAGAGCATCAATTGGACAGACCTGAACACATAATGGGTCTTCATCAGGTTCTCTTTCTTCACACATATCGCATTTTAAAGGTAATTTTGAGTCAGGCTCTTTAAACAAATCTCTTGAAGGACATGCTGTTGCCCTACAGAACATACATTCATCATACTCTTTTTCATCAATTATATATTTTTCTCTTCCCATACATTCTGCATTTGTGTATGGACCGGCATATACTGGGAAAAATAAATTTCTTAATGGATCCCAGTGAACTTTTATTCTTGAACGCGCTGGATTAACTATTCCATATTTCGGATCTGCATGAAATGCAGAACAAGCTGCTTCACATGCTCTACACCCATGACAAAGATCAACATTTACTGTAATGACTTTTACTGTTTTCTTTTCAGCCACTTTTATACTCCTTTGTTTTTTTAGGTTGAAGGATGAAGGCTGAAGGCTGAAGAAATCTTCCACCTTCTACCTTCCGCCTTATTTTTCCTCATATATTCCCCTTTTCTCCAGATCTTCTGCTACAAAGTCTAATTTTAATTGTTGTAATGTTTCTTTTTTTGGAATTCCTTTTTTATTCCATCCTTTAAATTCATAATATCCATCAAGTAACTTC
>JALVYZ010000088.1 GCA_027037705.1 bacterium
AACCTGCTGTCTCTTTTTAAATGACTTATCCCTGCCTCTATCGCACTTCGCCTTTTTAAAAATTTCTTAAAACTTAATTTCAATCCTCTCAATTTCCTTTTCACTATATGAACCTTTACTTCTCCTTTATAATTATGTCCCCTGTAACCTAAATCTACCGCTGCTTCTCTTATCTTACTACCTATCCTTTTTACTATCTTTTCTGCCAATAACAACGTCGATTTCAATGTGTGTCCATCATACGGATTACCTTTAAAACTTACACAAGACAATATGAAATTTTTTACATTACTTGTCACTAATCCAACTTTATTCCCAAATTCATATTTCTTATGTTGTTTCCCTTTACCTATACATACCACCTCCGGCTCATGGATACTGTAAATCTTATCCTTACTTCTCCTATCTTGCTTTAATAACTTCTCATACAATTCTGATAAATGTCTAAATTCTTCACTCAATTTTAATCTATCACTTAACTTACGCTCTATCTCTCTATACAATCTCCCTAAATATGTCTTCATCTTATTCAATTTCTTCTTCGCTCTCTTGTATTGGTTCGCATGAATGTGTCCTCCATATTCCCTTAATACACTTTTACCCACTCTCAAATATGTCTGTTTTAACTTCAAGCCCACTTTCTTTGCATATCTCACCAAGTGTTTTATTAAATTATAACACAACTGAATATCCCTTGGATAACTTATGTTCTTCTCTTGAACCGTCGTATCTACATTTACTCTTTTTACATCTTTTACTTTCAAATATCCACTCTTAAATCCACTCCTCACCGTCTCCTCTAACAATTTTTCTAAATCCTCTCCTTTTATCCTATCCCTCCATTTCGTCATGCTCGTCGGATGAATCGGAAATTCATATTGAAACCTTTCCTCTCCTGTAAAATATTGCCAATACGGATTTTCTTTCCATCTCTCCACCACATCTTCATCACTTAAATCATACATGTATTTTAAAAAATGTAATCCCACCATTAACCTTACTGATTTAGCAGGACGTCCATAACTCGGATGATAATACTTTGAAAATATTTCTTCTAACCTCTTCCAATCTATCAATTTAGATAACTTTACCAGTTTATGATTCATGTCTATTATTTCTTTTAATTTGGGCTTTGATATTTCAAATATGTCTGGTCTTTTCTTTTTAAATTTCATATCAAAACTCCCAGATTTTTGGTTATTTTTTGTATTTTTCTGGGAGTTTTTATATCATTTTTTAGCTAATTTTGCAAATATTTTTAATGAGTTAATACCTTTTTCAGGATTAACTATTTATGTTGACATTAATAA
>JALVYZ010000089.1 GCA_027037705.1 bacterium
CAGGAGAGGAGACAGATGCACCTAAAATTGTTAAAACAGAAAAATTTTTCACAAAGCCTCTTTCTGTTGAAGAAGCTGTAATGCAATTAGATTTATTAGACCAAGAATTTTTAGTATTTAAAAATTCTGAGACAAATGAAATTAATGTTGTATATAGAAGAAAAGATGGCAATTACGGTTGGATAGAACCTGAAATTGCTTAAAAAGGAGAGTAAAAATGGAGTTAAAGGAGATTATAGAAAGTGATAATATTGATTTAAATTTCAAGGCAAAAGATAAAAAAGATGCTTTAAAAAAATTAGCAGATTTAGTATGTAAAAACAGAAATATAAAAAGTGATAAAATTTTTAAAGTTTTAATGGATAGAGAAGATTTAGGTTCTACAGGAATAGGGAATGGTATTGCAATTCCACATGGAAAATTTGATATAGAAAGAAACTTAATAGGAGCAATTGCCATATCAAAAGATGGGGTGGAATTTGATTCTATAGATAAAAAACCTGTAAATATTTTTTTTGTATTTATTTCTTCTCCTTCAGCAACTTCTCTTCATTTAAAAATATTGGCAAAAGTATCAAAATTATTAATGGATGAAAAAGTCAGAGAAAATATTATAAATTCAAAAACAAAAGAAGAGTTAAAAAATATTTTAAGTGATGGATAAATATATATTTATAAATTTTCAGAGAAGAGGAGATATTTTACAAAGTTTTCCATTAGCTTTATCATTAAAAAAAAAATTTTTTATTTGACTTTTGAAGAACATTCAGATGTATTAAAAATCGCAAAAAATAATATTACACCTGTTACTTTTAAATTATATAAACTCTTTTCTAAGTTTAAAAATATAACTGAAGCTTTTACTTTTATTAAATCTTTTTTTCTCAATATAAATAACTTTTCATTTGATTTTTCTATAAATTTAAATTTTTCCTTTCTTTCTGCATTAGTTCATTCAACAATAGAATCAAAAATCAAATTAGGACCTATTTTGTTAAATGAAAAAGAGATCCTTATTTCAAATAGATACCTTCAATTACTTTTTTTAGATTTGAAAAATTGTGAAAAACAGGAGCATATTTTAAATTACTATTTTAAAGCATTAAATGTATTTCCAGATGATTTCATTATTCAAAGTTATAATGATAAAAAATCATTTAAAAAAATTATTATACACCCTGGAGCAAGTAAAGAAAAAAAGAAATGGGGATTAGATAACTATGTTAGATTAATTAATATCTTGAATAAAAAATATAAAAACTGCTTATTTATTATTACAGGAAGTAAGCAAGAAATATATGAAAATTTCATTATTGAGAAAAAATTAATGGAAAATAAAATAAATTATAAAAATTTAACAGGAAAATTAGATATTTTATCTTTATTAGAGGTTATCAAAAACTCTGATCTATTAATTTCTTCAGACACATTAATTCAACATCTCTCTGCATTGACATCAATTAAATCTATTACTATATTTTTAGGCGGAGGTTATCATTATCATACATTCCCATATCAATTAAACAAAATAATATTAACACCTGATATAGATTGTTATCCATGTGAATATAGTTCTAAATGTTATAATAATTATAGATGCAGAAGTAAAATACAACCTGATATGATATTAGATGTTTTAAATGGCAAAAAACTAAAAAGTTCATACAAAACTATTTTAAAAGAAAACTTAATTCAGTTAAAATGACACTAATATTTGATTTAGACAAGACATTATATTCATCTCAAAATGGACTATTTAAAGCAATAGATACAAAAATTAACGAATATCTAATTAAATTTCTAAACTTTAAAATTGATGAAGTAGATAAGATTAGAAAAGAATACTGGTCTAAATATGGAACAACTTTAAATGGTTTAATGAAATTTCATAATGTTAATCCAATTCATTATCTTGAATATGTTCATGATGTTAATTTAGATGACTATTTAGACAAAGATGAAACATTGATAAATACTTTTAAATCAATTACTTGTAAAAAATACATTTTTACAAATGGATATATTCCTTTTGCAAAAAAAGTTCTTGAAAAATTGGGAATTGAATGTTATATTAATGATATATTTGATATTGTTTGGATGGAATATCATCCAAAACCATACTTCTTTGGATATAGAAAGCTAATCAACTTTTTAAATATTAATCCAGAATGTTCTTTCTACTTTGATGATTTTTATAAAAATCTATATCCTGCTAAATATTTTAAAATGAAAACTGTGTTAGTAAACGATATATCAATAAATTATGATTTTATTGATTATAAAATACCAGATATAAAAAAAATAAAAAATATTATTGACTTTTAAATTAAATTCTTTTAACATGAGTTATCTTAATCTCATCTGTCGGTTCCTTAATGGAAAAAGCCTAAAAAATTAATATAGAGGAGTAAAATGCATTTAAAAGATTTAAAACAAAAAGGGATTATTGAGCTTTACGAGATTGCAAAGGAATTGCAAATTGAAAATTTTGCATCAATGAAAAAACAGGAACTTATTTTCAATATCCTAAAAACTTATGCGCAGAAAAATGGGAATATTTATGGAGAAGGAGTATTAGAAGTTTTACCAGATGGTTTCGGATTTTTAAGAGCTGTTGATTACAACTATTTACCAGGACCAGATGACATATATGTATCTCCATCTCAAATAAGAAAATTTGGATTAAAAACTGGAGATACTGTATCAGGTCAAATCAGGCCTCCAAAAGAAGGAGAGAAATATTTTGCTTTATTAAAAGTTGAATATGTAAACTGGGAGCCAGTTGGAGAGTTTTTAGATAGACCTATGTTTGATAATTTAACGCCATTACACCCAAATGAAAAATTTAATTTAGAATACGATCCAGAAATATTATCAACGAGAATTATGGACTTACTCATACCAATTGGAAAAGGTCAAAGAGGTTTAATTGTTGCGCCTCCAAGAAGTGGGAAAACTGTTCTGCTGCAACAGATTGCAAATGCGATTACAACAAATCATCCAGAAGTATTTTTAATAGTTCTTTTAATTGATGAAAGGCCAGAAGAAGTAACAGAAATGGAGAGAACTGTTAATGGCGAAGTTATTTCCTCAACATTCGATGAACCTGTTGAAAGACATATTCAGGTAGCAGAAATAGTTATTGAAAAAGCAAGAAGACTTGTTGAACATAAAAAAGATGTTGTAATATTGCTTGATAGTATAACGAGATTGGCAAGAGCTTATAATTCTGTAACACCTTCAAGTGGAAAAGTTTTATCTGGTGGAATTGATGCAAATGCACTTTATAAACCTAAAAGATTCTTTGGTGCTGCGAGAAATATAGAAGAAGGTGGGTCCTTAACTATCATTGCCACAGCTTTAATAGAAACAGGTTCAAGAATGGATGATGTAATTTTTGAAGAATTTAAAGGAACTGGAAATATGGAAGTTAAATTAGACAGAAGACTTGCAGATAGAAGAATATATCCTGCTATTGATTTAACCTTGTCTGGGACAAGAAAAGAAGAACTTTTATTAGATAAAAACACTCTTGCAAAAGTATGGCTACTTAGAAAAGTTCTTACAAGAATGGATCCAGTTGAAGCAATGGAATTTTTAATTGATCATATGAGTGGAACAAAAAATAATGAAGAATTTTTAAGTAGAATGAATCAATAATTTTATGGTAGAATTATTAGCCCCTGCAGGAAGTTATGAAAGTTTATATGCAGCTGTTGAAAATGGTGCAGATGCTGTATATTTAGGTCTAAAAAAATTTAGTGCAAGAAATTTTGCAAAAAATTTCACTATTGAAGAAATTCCTTATATAAAAGAATATCTTTCTCAAAAAGAAAAAAAACTTTATATAACAATCAATACATTAATAAAAGAAGACGAAATTAGAGAACTATTTGAAATTTTAGAAAATTTAGCAAAATTCAGTATTGATGCCGTTATTTTTCAAGATTTTTCAATAATAAAATTAGTAAATAAGTATTTTCCCCATATTCCTCTTCATGCAAGCACACAACTAACAAATCTAAATTCTCTTGATGTTAAATTTCTTGAACCATATGTTAAAAGAGTGATTTTAGAAAGACAACTATATTTAAATGAAATTGAACAAATAGCAAAAAATTCAAATGTTGAAATAGAATGTTTTATTCATGGTGCTTTATGTTATTCAATTTCAGGTCAATGTTTATTCAGTTCTTTTCTCGGAGGTTTTAGTGGGAATAGAGGAAGATGTACTCAACCATGTAGAAGAATTTACTATAACAAAAATAGGAAAGGTTACTACTTTTCAACTAATGATTTAGATTCAACAAAAGTTGTTGAAGATTTAATAAATATAGGTGTTAAATCTTTAAAAATTGAAGGAAGAATGAAACCTGCAAGTTATGTTGGTAATGTAGTTAAAGCATATAGAATTTTAATAGATGAATATTACAAAAATGGTAAAATTTCTGAAACTGCAATATCAGAAGCAAAAGAATATATAAAAGAAAGTTATGGAAGAAAATCTACTCCTGGTTTTTATATTTATCCATTAAAGGAAATTGTAGAACCAAAACTATCTGGTAATACTGGTATTTATATTGGAAAAGTATTAGAAAAATCAAATAATTTTATAAAATTTAAAACATTAGTCCCAGTAGAGACATTTGATAGGTTAAGAATCCAGAGCTTAAAAGAAGATGAAAAACGATTAACCTTTAGAGT
>JALVYZ010000090.1 GCA_027037705.1 bacterium
CTGTTGTATGGAGCAGCAACACCGATGACCGTAATTCAGGGTAGGAATCCCGGATCCCGGGATCGAGTCCCTGCATGTCGTGTAGGCGTTTGTCGCTTGCCTACCATTTTTTGGCATTTTTTAATAAAGTATTTTAATATTAATTGCCTCACTGTGTGCTTTTCTTAGCAGGTTCGTTCCACACAGTTCTTTTTCCCATATTCGTGTGCAAAATTTTCTTTCTAGCCACAGATTATGGCATGAATGGACGAGGCAACAAGGCAAATTACAAGAAAGCAACGTTTGCACTTGTTGTTAAAGATAAAAAAACCATGCCTATGTCATTTAGAGCTCACATTGCCAGCTCATTCAAACAAACGCCCGATGTAATGTGCAATGTTTAAATACACTGAAGCAATAGAGTTATAATTCAATTTTATTATAGTAATCTCAGTAAGCACTTCAGTTAATTTGATTAAACTAACTGAATAAGGTCATGAGTGTATGAGATTATTAGAAGTCAAGAAACAAACAAAACGTATTCATAACAGAAGTCTAATACTACTACTACTTGTACTAACATTGCTACTGCTGCTGCTGCTGCTGCTGCTGCTATTTTTACATTTGTTGTCATAATGTGCAGCAGCAGTAGCAGCCACTTTGTATCAGTAATGCGTGTTATTATCTAACATTTTAATTAATTAATTAATTAATTATCGTAGAAAAATGAATTCTCACAATATTCACTATTAACGACCATCAAAGATTTTGATATAACAGTTGTATACACTGAAATATATCCTCTCCCCCTCTCTCTCTCTCTCTCTCTCTCTATCTCTCACTGTTGTCCACTAAAACAATTCCCCCTCCATACATAGATACGAGTGCATACATACACGAGCGAGACCTTAATGTCTTCAGTTTCTCTTTTAAATCCATCCAAGCTTTCACAATTTTCCTAAACTTATCGACACAGATCTAGCTAGATATGTGCACAAATTAATACACCAACACAATTAATGCTTGCTAGTTTGTGCTTTCGTTGGGTTTCGATGGGACCAACACCTAGCATCACGCTGTGCACGATTTCTTCTATCAGTAGTAGCACTTCGTTGTAAGCGACATTACTGGCTACCTGTGGTTTCTCCGATATTTCAGTTTCTGAAGCCCTCAGTACCTGCAATATTACAGAAAAAGCATGGATGAAAATGAATATGCAGAAACATATATGTATACGGATGGTATGTGATTTGTACAGCCATAAACGGTTAAGAACGGAAAGAGAAAAAAGCGGCATATGCTTCTACACTGGCCATAATAACAA
>JALVYZ010000091.1 GCA_027037705.1 bacterium
CTTAATATTTTGGCAAGAACATCTCCAACAACAGCACCTCTACCATGTCCAATATGTAAAGGTCCTGTTGGATTTGCACTAACAAATTCTATTAGTACTTTTTTTCCATTTCCAATATTTAATTTATAAAAATCTTCACCTTTTCTATATATTTCATCAAATAAATTTATCCATGCTTCTTTTCTAATAAAAAAATTTATAAATCCAGGACCTGCAACATCTATTTTATCAAAAATTTCATTATCTTTTATCTTTTCAATTATATCATTTGCTATATCTCTTGGATTTTTTTTTAATTTTTTTGTTAATATCATTGCAACATTTGTTGAATAATCTCCAAATTTTTCATCTTTTGGAATTTCTACAGAAAAATTTATTGAATCATCATTTATTGTTTTTGCAATTATCTCTCTTATCTTCTGTCTCATCTTCTTCCTCTCCTTTAATTGACAGATCTTTAACAAAATCTGGACAATGAAGTTGATTCCCTAAAGAAAATTTCTTTTTACAATTCTCTCTCCAGGCACATATTACACACAGTTTTCTTTCATCATAAGTCATTTTTTATTATTCTCCAAATTACAAATTCTTGAGTTTTGCAACATCACTATAATTTATGCCTGCAATTTCTAAATATTCTTTATCAATTCTATCTTTTAAAAATGGGAAAAGCCTTCTTACTTCATAAAGGTCATCAAAATTTATTTCCCAGAAAATAATTCCTTCTGTTTCACCTGCTGGTTCTGATAATAATACTCCATCTGGAGCAAAGCAAAAACTTCCACCATAAAAATCAATATCATTTTCTTTTCCAACTCTATTTATTCTTGCTATAAAAACAGTATTCATTAATGCATTAGCTCCAATAATTTTTAACCACCTTGGTTGAGAAGAAAATGCGCTTGCTGTTGGAGCGAATATTATTTCTGCTCCTTTTATTGTTAATATCCTTGAAACTTCTGGGAAAAAAACATCCCAGCCAAGCATTATTCCAATCTTTCCAAATTTTGTTTCAATAATTGGAAAACCTAAATCTCCTACTTTAAAATAATATTTTTCTTCCCAACCAGGAATAAGAGGAAGATGAACTTTTCTATATTTTCCAATAATATCTCCATCTTGAATTACTATTGTTGAATTATAAAAATTCCCATCAATTTCTCCTTTTTCAAAAAATGGGAGGATAATTACACAGTTCCCTTTTTTTGAAATTTCCTTTATTTCATTAAAAATTTCATCATAATCGTAATTTGCATAATTAAAGTTATCTTCATTAACTTCTATTGGAATCCATGGATAAAT
>JALVYZ010000092.1 GCA_027037705.1 bacterium
CCGGGACGGATGGCGCAGAGGGTCGCCGCGCTGCCCGCCCATCCCGGCGTCTATCTGATGCGCAACGCGGCGGGCGAGGTCATCTACGTCGGCAAGGCGGTCAACCTGGCGCAGCGGGTGCGTTCCTACTTTCAGCGCTCCTCGCAGGAGCAGCCGAAGGTGCGCCGTCTGGTGCGGGAGATCGCCGACCTGGAGTGGATTCTCACCAACTCCGAAGTCGAGGCGCTCATCCTGGAGGCCAACCTCATCAAGCGCTACCGCCCGCGCTACAACGTCCGCCTGAAGGACGACAAGCGCTACCCCTACCTCCAGATCACCCGCGAACCCTTCCCGCGCGTGCGCATCACGCGGCGCTTCGTGCGCGACGGGAGCCGCTACTTCGGCCCCTACACCTCCACCTCGGCGCTGCGGGAGACGCTCGACCTGCTGCGCCACATCTTCCCCTTCCGCACCTGCGATCGCACCATCACCGGCCGGGATCGCCGCGCCTGCCTCTACTACGACCTGAAGCTCTGTCCCGCACCCTGCATCGGCGCGGTGGATGAGGCGACCTACCGGCAGACGATCACCGAGCTTGAGCAGTTCCTCGAAGGCGAGGGCGAGGCGGTGCTGGAGACGCTGCGCGAGCAGATCGAGGCGGCCTCGGCGGAGATGGCCTTCGAGCGGGCAGCGCTCCTCCGCGACCGCTACCGCGCCCTCCAGCAGGTGATGCAGCGCCAGGCGATCATCTCCACCGCCGCGCTCAACCAGGATGTGATCGCCATCGCCCGCGACGAGGGGCAAGCCTGCGTGGAGGTCTTCTTCGTCCGCCACGGCAAGCTGCTGGGACGGGAGCACTTCGTCCTGGAGGGGGCGGCCTACGCCGACGAGGAGGAGATGGTGCGGGCCTTCCTGCAGCAGTTCTACACACAGGCCTCCACCGTCCCGCCGGAGATTCTCCTGCCGGAGCAACTGGCGGAGGCGGAGGTGCTCGAATCGTGGCTGCGCAGCCGACGGGGCGGCGCGGTCTATCTCAAGGTCCCGCGCGAGGGCAACGAGGAGGCGCTGCTCCGCCTGGCGACGGAGAACGCCGCCGAGACGCTGCGCCAGCTCAAGGCGACCTGGGCGATGGACAAGCACCGTGCCGAGGAGGCGTTGCGCGAACTCCAGGAGGCGCTGACACTCCCCCGCCCGCCGGTGCGGATGGAGTGCTACGACATCTCCACCACGCAGGGCGTCGAGGTGGTGGGGAGCATGGTCGTCTTCGAGCATGGCGCACCGCGCAAGAGCGACTACCGCCGCTTCCGCATCCGCACCGTG
>JALVYZ010000093.1 GCA_027037705.1 bacterium
CAAATATAAATACCTGTTTTGTTAATATAGTATTTGGGGCTGTTTCACACAGCTATTCAATTTTTGGCATATTTCACCTCCTTTTTTAATTTTTTTTGTCCATTACAGAATTCCTTATAGGTACGCTAAAAACCTTAGAGAAGAGATAGATAGGACGGAAGGGAAAATTCTGTTTCAATTCCTTATAGGTACGCTAAAAACATTAAAGACAAAATAAAACTTTTTGTTCGTCTTAAGTTTCAATTCCTTATAGGTACGCTAAAAACGAAACTTATGCTAATTATTCTAATTATGAAGATTTAGTGTTTCAATTCCTTATAGGTACGCTAAAAACATTCAATATACCAGTATTTACCACGCTTAAACAATCTCAGTTTCAATTCCTTATAGGTACGCTAAAAACAATCTTTATTTTCCTGTGGAATATTTGGTAATTCCTGTTTCAATTCCTTATAGGTACGCTAAAAACTGATTAAAAAAATTAATAGCTTTTCACTTCTTAAAAAGGGTTTCAATTCCTTATAGGTACGCTAAAAACAAACATGGAAGATTGTTTTTAAAGAAATTTCTGGATTTAGTTTCAATTCCTTATAGGTACGCTAAAAACAGAAGGAGAAGTCATAGAAGACCATGCAATCATAGAAGTTTCAATTCCTTATAGGTACGCTAAAAACAAAACGATTTAATTTCTTCATCCTCTCTCTCTTCTTCGTTTCAATTCCTTATAGGTACGCTAAAAACTTCACCATCAGGAGATAGACAAGTTAAGAAATTCCCGGTTTCAATTCCTTATAGGTACGCTAAAAACCACCATCAGGAGATAGACAAGTTAAGAAATTCCCGGTTTCAATTCCTTATAGGTACGCTAAAAACCTTCTTTGCTAAGACCAAATTTCTTAGCAACATCTTGTTTCAATTCCTTATAGGTACGCTAAAAACTTTAGCCATAGTTAGTTTAGCTGCAAGCGTATATGGTGTTTCAATTCCTTATAGGTACGCTAAAAACAGATGATGAAGAATATCCTGAATAAGAAAGGGGGTAGTTTCAATTCCTTATAGGTACGCTAAAAACAGGAATGGCAAGAAGCACTGGAGCTGAAAAATCTATGTTTCAATTCCTTATAGGTACGCTAAAAACATTAATTAAAAAACTGGCAAGTTTAAAAGTAGATTAGTTTCAATTCCTTATAGGTACGCTAAAAACTAGTGCATTTATTTTAGTTATTAATTTTTTATTATAGTTTCAATTCCTTATAGGTACGCTAAAAACACCAGATTTTTTAATATAATACATAAT
>JALVYZ010000094.1 GCA_027037705.1 bacterium
TTATTCGTATTTATAAAATCCTCTTCCAGTTTTTCTACCAAGCCAACCTGCGTCAACATATTTTCTAAGTAATGGACATGGTCTATATTTTGAATCACCAAGACCTTTATGTAATACTTCCATAATTGCCAAACATGTATCAAGGCCGATTAAGTCAGCAAGAGCTAAAGGTCCCATGGGATGATTCATTCCAAGCTTCATAACTGTATCAATTGCCTCTGGAGTCCCAACACCTTCATATAAGCAGTAAATAGCTTCATTTATCATTGGAAGTAAAATTCTATTTGCAATAAATCCTGGATAGTCATTTGCTTCAGCACATGTTTTTCCCATTTTTTCAGCAAGTTCTTTGGTTATATTAAAAGTTTCATCATCTGTTGCAAGACCTCTAATAATTTCGACCAATTTCATTACTGGAACAGGATTCATAAAATGCATTCCAATAACTTTTTCAGGTCTTTTGGTTGCAGAAGCTATTTTAGTTATTGAAATTGAACTTGTATTAGAAGCTAATATAACCCCTTCTTTTGTTATTTCATCAAGTTCTTTAAAAATATTTAATTTTAAATCCTCTCTCTCTGTAGCTGCTTCAACAACAAAATCAGCATCTTTAAAATCATTCATATCAGTAGTTCCTTTGATTCTTCCTAAGACTGCATTTTTTTCATCTTCACTCATTTTACCTTTTGATACTGCTCTTTCTAAATTCTTTTTTATAACACTTAATCCTCTTTCAACAAATTCATCTTTTATATCTCTCATTATTACATTTAGACCAGCTTGCGCAGCAACTTGCGCAATACCACTACCCATTTGTCCTGCACCTACAACTCCAAATACCTTAACATCCATTGCCAAACCTCCTTTATTTTTTATATTTTAATTTGCTTGTTGTTCAAATCTCATTAACTAACACTACCCACTCCCCGAGCACTAATTTTTTAAGTGCTCGGATAGACTAAGCTCTTTCAATAACCATAGCTGCTCCCATTCCTCCTCCAATACAGAGAGAAGCAAGCCCTCTTTTTAAATTATTCCTCTTTAATGCATAAGCTAAGGTAACTAAAATTCTTGCACCAGTGCATCCAATTGGATGTCCAAGTGAAATCCCACTTCCATAAATATTTGTTTTTTCAAGGTCACAACCAAGCTCTTTTATACATCCAATTGCTTGTGCAGCAAAAGCTTCATTTAATTCTATTAAATCAATATCATCCATTGTAAGGTTTAATTTTTCAAAAAGTTTTCTAACTGCTGGAATAGGACCAAGCCCCATGTAAGCAGGATCAATAGCACCATATGAATATCCTTTTATAACTGCAAGTGGTTCAAGTCCTAATTCTTCAGCTTTTTCTTTAGTCATTAAAAGCAAAGCAGCAGCTGCATCGTTAATCCCTGAAGCATTTCCAGCTGTAACAGTACCATTTTTCTTGAACACAGGTTTTAATTTTGCCATTTTTTCTAAAGATGTTTTCATTGGTCTTTCATCTTTTTCAAAAATAATTGGGTCTCCTTTTCTTTGAGGAATTTCAACTGGAACCACCTCATCTTTAAAATAGCCTTTTTCAATTGCATTTAAAGCTCTATTATGGCTTTCTAATGAAAGTTTATCTTGTTCTTCTCTTGATATGCCATATTTTTCAGCTATATTCTCAGCTGTTACTCCCATGTGATATCCATAGAAAATTTCCCATAAACCATCATGAACCATTAAATCTACCATATCAGAATTAAACATTCTTGCACCCCATCTTCCTGCTGGAAATGCATAGGGAATCTGGCTCATATTTTCCATACCACCAGCAATTACAACTTCAGCTTCCCCTGCTTGAATTGATTGATATGCAAGCGCAACAGCTTTCATCCCTGAAGCACATACTTTATTAACTGTAAAAGCTCCAACTTCTTTAGGTAATCCAGCTCTTATAGTTGCTTGTCTTGCAGTGTTTTGGCCTTGACCAGCAGGAACAACATTTCCCATAATTACTTCATCTATTTGAATTTCTTTAAATGAGTTATCCCAGTTGTAAAATTTTTCTTCTATTTCACAATTTTCACCTTTTAAAGCATCGGGTCCAAATTCTTTTAATTTATCAGATGTTACAGGTCTTAAGTTAACTCTTTCAAGTACATTTCTAATAACCTTTGCTCCTAAATCTACAACTGGAATATCTTTTAAGCTCCCTCCAAAACTTCCAATTGCTGTCCTACAAGCTGATACTATTACAACTTCTTTCATAAATTCTCCTCCTTGTTTTATTTCAAAAAATTATATTTATCTTACTCACTAACCTCAACTAACCTTAACCAACCTCCAACGAACCTTTAATCCACATTCTCCACCAACAATGAAACAGCTTCTCCTCCACCTAAACATAAAGAAGCCATTCCATATCTTACTCCTCTTCTTTTCATTGCATAAATTAATGTTACAAGTACTCTTGCCCCACTTGCACCTATTGGATGTCCAAGGGCAACTGCACCACCATGAACATTAACTTTATCAAAATCAATTCCAAGCTCTTTAATAATTGCAACGCTCGTAACTGCAAAAGCTTCGTTAATTTCATGTAAATCTATATCTTTAACATCTAAACCTGCTTTTTTTGCAACTTTAGGAATAGATGAAATTGGAGTAACCAAAACTTCTTCCAATGGTCTCCCAGCTGCACCTTGAGCTACAATTCTAACAAGAGGTTTTAAACCAAGTTCTTTCGCTTTTTTTTCTGTCATTAAAACTACAGCAGCAGCACCATCACTTATTTTTGATGAATTTCCAGCATTAACTGTTCCATCTTTTTTGAATGCAGGTCTCAATTTTGAGATAGCTTCTACACTTGTTCTTCTTGGTCCTTCATCTTTATTAAAAATAATTGGATCGCCTTTTTTTTGAGGAACTTCAATTGGGAAAATTTCATCATCAAAATAACCTTTTTCCTGTGCAGTTAAAGCTTTTTCATTTGATTGAACTGCAAATTCATTCATCTCTTCTGTTGAAATTTTAAATTTTTCTTTCATCAATTCGGCAGTATATCCCATATGAAAATCGTTAACAATATCCCATAAACCATCGTGAACCATATGGTCCTGAATAACCCCAGCTCCCATTCTATATCCAAATCTTGCTTTTTCTAAATAATAAGGAGCATTACTCATTGATTCCATTCCACCTGCAACAATAATTTCCGCATCATTGCATTTTATAGCTTGCTCAGCAAGCATCACAGCTTTAAGACCTGAACCACAAACCTTATTTACGGAAATTGCTCCACCTTCCATTGGAAGACCTGCTTTTATCATTGCCTGCCTACCAGGATTTTGACCAAGACCACATGGAAGAACAATTCCCATAATTACTTCATCTACCATCTTTTTTTCTATACCAGCTCTTTTAACTGCTTCTTCTATTGCCATTGCACCTAAATCTGTAGCAGAAAAATCTTTTAAAGTACCATTAAAATTCCCTATCGCTGTTCTACAAGCAGATACTATCACAACATTCTCCATATTAATCCTCCAACAATTTTTCTATTAATCTTTTTTTATAACTTAAAATATCTTCCTTTAATGATTGTAAATTTCCTATTTTTTCATCAATTTCTTTGATTTTTTCATCAAACATTTCTATTAATCTTGGTATGAGTTTTTTATTGGATGGGTGCTCTCTGTATAGTTTTTCAAGTTCCTGAATTTGTGATAACTTTAAACCAAGAAGTTTTAATTTCCTTATAAATTTTAATCTCATTAAATCTTCATCATCATAAACTCTATAATTCCCATACTTTCGTTTAGCTTCTTTCAATAAACCTATCTCTTCATAATATCTAATTGTCCTTGGACTTATTTTTAATTTTTTTGCAATTTCACCTATTTGATAATATTTTTTTTCAGAATTATATGTCATCAAATGACTTTCTCCACTTTTAAATTATTAATTTCGTCTTTTGTAAAACCTAATTTTAATAAGATCTCTTCAGTATGCTCCCCCATTTGTGGATGGGATTTATATTCTATTTCAGTGGCAGGATAGAGCTCAACTGGATTTTTAATTTGTTTTACTTCCCCATCTTCTTTGTTTCTTAAAGTAAATATAATATTTCTTGATTTTGCATACTCACTTTCAAACGCCTCTTTCAAATTTAAAACAGGCTCAACACACACATCTTCATCTTTAAAAATTTCTATCCATTCTAAAAGATTTTTAGATTTAAATATTTTATCAAATTCACCAATAATTTCATTCTGTTTTTTCGGATTGTAAACTTCCTTCTTGAATTCAGGCTTTCCAAGAATTTCACATAACCTTTCCCAAAATTTTTCTTCAATTGAACCAACTGTTATATATCTTCTATCTTTAGTTTCGTATATATTGTAACATGCAAAACCACCAGTTAATAATCCATCTCCTGGTTCTGGAATTATTCCATCTATAAAAAATTTACCAGAAATCATTGATAGAAAAGAAAATAGGCAATCTAACATCGCAATGTCTATATATTGAGCTTCTTTTAATTTATCTCTTCTTAAAAGTGCTGCCATTATTCCAATTATTCCAAAAACTGCACCTGCATAATCAGCAATTTGGACTCCTATTATTGGATGTTTTTTATCTCTTGAACCACTAAAACTTAAAATTCCAGACAAAGCTAAAAAATTTAAATC
>JALVYZ010000095.1 GCA_027037705.1 bacterium
ATGATATCCTGAAAATGGCCCTGGATCAATTAATGTCAAAGGTTCTTCATCAATTAAATATGAATTTATTGATGAAACTTCAAATTTTAAAGGAATTTCTATCTTTATTATACGCATACATTACATAAATGAAATTCTTTCAATAGCTCATCCACTATTTCATAAGGATTTAATTCTTTTTCTCTAATTTTTTCTATAAGTCTTTTATTTTCTTCTGTATCAAAATAATCAGATATATTTTTTCTTATTTCATCCTCCAATAATTTATAAAAAATTATTTCTCTCCTCTTTTTATTATGCTCTTCATATAAACCTGAATCCTGAAGATATTTTTTATGCTCATAAATTTTATCAACTGCTTCTTTTATTCCTTGATTAGTAAGTGCAACTGTTTCTACTATTTCAGGGAGCTTTTTATCTTTATAAAGATGTCTACTTAAATCAAGCATCATTCTTAACTCTCTTAATGTTTTTTGTGCTCCCTCCCTATCAGCTTTATTCAAAATAAATAAATCTGCTATCTCAAAAATTCCAGCTTTTATAGCTTGAATATCATCTCCCATTCCTGGAATTACTACCACTATTGATGTATGGGCTATATCAATAATTTCAACTTCATCCTGCCCAACTCCAACTGTTTCTACAATTATAACTGTTTTTCCCATTGCATCCATAACATTCACTATATCATTTGTACTTCTTGATAACCCTCCTAAATGCCCTCTTGTGGCAAGACTTCTAATAAATACATCTGGGTTATCACAATGTTCCTGCATCCTAATTCTATCACCTAAAATTGCTCCACCACTAAATGGACTTGTTGGATCAATTGCAACAACTCCAACCTTTTCACCTCTATCTAAAAATTCTTTTATAAATTTATCTGTTAAAGTACTTTTTCCAGCACCTGGGACACCTGTAATCCCAACTATAAATGCGTTCCCAGTATATGGATAAATTTCTTTTAATTTTTCTTTTACTCCTGGAACTTCATCATCTATTTCTCTCATTAACCTTGCTGCAGTTCTAATATCTCCGCTTCTTAACTTTTCAATTAAACTCATTTTAACCCTCTTTTACTCCTTTTCATATTTTGGTTTTACATTTTTTTTCACCCATTCAACTGTATCTTCAACCTTTGAACCAGGTAAAAATATCTCTTTAATACCACAAGCTTTTAATTTTGGGATATCTTCTTGAGGGATAATACCACCACCCCAAACAACAATATCGTCAGCACCTTTTTCTTTTAAAAGTTCCATTACTCTTGGAAATAGAGCGTCATGTGC
>JALVYZ010000096.1 GCA_027037705.1 bacterium
AAAAGCCATTAAAAAAGGTTGCTTCTGGTGTTGTTATAAAAAATCCATTTGCAGGAAAGTATGTTGAAGATTTAACAGAATTAATGGATTTTGGCGAAAAGATGGGAGATGAGCTTGCTAAAAAAGCAATGGCAGTATTGAATGATAATGCAGAAAGCTATGGAAAAGCTGCTATTGTTGGAGAGTTAGGAGAACTTGAACATGCTGCAGCACTTCTTCATCCTAAACTTGGAAAACCATTTAGAAATGCAATTGGAGGTGGAAAATCTATAATCCCATCTGTAAAAAAGATTGGGAAAATGGGAGACCCTCTTGATATTCCATTGCATTTTAAAGATGCAGCATTTGTTAGAAGTCATTTTGATGGGATGACAATTTCAGTGGCAGATGCTCCAAGAACTGATGAAATTCTTTTAGTAATAGCTGTCACAAATGGCGGAAGACCTCACCCAAGAGTTGGTGGATTGAAAAAAGAAGAAGCAAAATGTGAGGATGGTTTAAGATAGGTGAATGATTTAAAAATTGTTATAAGAGGCGGCGGTGACACAGGCACCGCTGTCGCATGGTATCTTTTTAAGGCAAATTTTAAAAAAATTGTAATACTTGAGAAAAAAAAACCATCTTCAATTAGAAGAGAGGTATGTTTTTCTTCTGCTATTTATGAAAATGAAAAGATAATTGAGGGAGTAAAAGCTGTAAAGTGTGAAAATTTTATAAAATTTCAGAAGAAAAACTATATTCCAGTAATCATAGATGAGCAGGGAGAATTTTTAAAAAGAAAAAAGATTGATGTTTTAGTTGATGCAATATTATCTAAAAGAAAACCAAGAAACTACAATTTAGAGAAATTTTTCATAATTGGTCTTGGTCCTGAATTTATCCCAAAAATAAACTGTCATGTTGCTATTGAGACTTACAGAGGTCATAATCTTGGTAAAATATATTTTTCAGGTGCTCCTGTTGGTCCAACAGGAATTCCTGGAGAAATTGGAGGCTATAGAGAGGAGAGATTGTTAAAAGCTCCAATAGATGGAGAGATAAAGGTATTTAAAAAAATTGGAGATTTTTTAAAAAAAGGGGATATTATTGCAAAGATAAAAGATTGTGAAATTCTTGCTAAAATAGATGGAATTTTAAGAGGAATTGTTAAAGATGGGCTTTATGTTTATAAAAATCAGAAAATAGGAGATATTGACCCACGAGGGATAAAAGATTACTGTTTTACAATTTCTGACAGGTCAAGATGTATTGCAGGAGCAGTGCTTTTAGCTATTCTGAATAAGTTTGGATAAAAATTTCTTTGAATTTTCCCTTTTTTAACAGCAGTTCTTTTAATTTTTCAGCATCTTTTAAGTAATGTTTCTTTACCTTGTTAATAAGAAGAAAATTTTCTGTCCAATGAGGTATAACCTTAAAATAGCATTTTTCCATTATTTCTAATAATTCAGGAACTGTGATTTTTGTATTTTCTGGAAAATTAACAATTTTTTTCATTAAATCAAATCTATGAACTATTTTATCAGAAAAAGGTTCATTAAACACATCAAAACCTATTACTGTTATTAAAATATCTGTAAAATCTGGAATAACAGGTTCATATTCTCTGTAAGCCTTTAAAGATTTTCCTTTAGAGCCATCACCTTCAATTATTATCAATTGAAAATATTTTTTTAACTCTTTTAGTAAATCTGTATTTAATGGAGTTATCTTATTTTCTTCATTTATCCCACTACCAGCAACAATTATTCTATTATTATTTGACAAAAAATCTTTAATTTTATCTGAAATTATAACAGGATATCTATCAGTATAAAAAATTTTTGTTGTTGTGGTGATTAAAACATCTCCATTAAATTTTTCTGCAAGGTAATACATTGTGGTTGTTTTACCACCACTTCCAATAATTGTGATCACTGAATTTTGTTTTAAAATTTTTTCAATCATTCTTCTATTTTATCATAAAATATATATACTTTTCAATGAGATTATGATAAATATTATTTTATGGAAAGAAAAAAATTTATTAATAGATGTAAAAGAATTGTTGTAAAGTGTGGCAGTGCTGTCCTTACCCAGGAAAATAATTTACTTGATGAAAAAGTTATAAAAAATATTGTTGATAATATTTCTCTTTTAAAAAAAGCTGGTTTTATTATTTCACTTGTTACCTCTGGAGCTGTAGCAGCAGGTCGAGGAATTTTAAAAATAGAACCTAAAAATATTGTGGAAAAGCAGGCTCTTGCTTCAGTAGGGCAGATTGTTTTAATGCAGAAGTATAGAGACTTTTTTAATAAAAATAATTTAGAGATTGCGCAAATTTTACTGACTCATGATGATTTTAAAGATAGACGAAGATATTTGCATATTAGAGAAAATATAGAAAAGTTAATAAGTTTAAATGTTATTCCTGTAATTAATGAAAATGATAGTGTTGTTGTCGATGAAATAAAATTTGGAGATAATGATAAATTAGCAGCAATGTATTCAGGGCTTTTCAATGCAGATTTATTGATAATTTTAAGTGATATTGATGGATTTTATGATTCAAATCCAAAAGAGAATAAAAATGCTAAATTAATTGAAAGTGTTAAAAAAATAGATACAAAATTAAAAAAGCTTGCGGAAGCTACCCCCAGTAAACTTGGAACGGGTGGAATGCTTTCAAAAATAGAAGCAGTTGATAGAGCTACTCGTCTTGGGATTCCAGTAATAATAGCAAATGGTAAAAGAGAAGATGTTATTCATAAAATTTTAAAAGGTGAATTTTTTGGAACCTTTTTTTATCCAAAAGAAAATAGATTAAAATCAAGAAAATACTGGATTTTATACTCAACAAAAAGTAGAGGGAAATTAATAATTGATGATGGTGCTGTAAAAGCAATTAAAGAGAAGGGTAAAAGTTTATTACCAATTGGTATTGTAAAAATTGAAGGAAGCTTTCAAGAAGGAGATGTTGTTGATATTGTGGATATTAATGGCAATTTAATCGGTAAAGGGATAACATATTATTCTTCAAAAGATCTTGATAACATAAAAAAGATGGATTCTTCTAAAATTAAAAATATTTTAGGATATAAATTTGCTGATGAAGCAATACATAGAAATAATATGGCAATATTAGATTAAAAAAGGGCAACATGATATTGCCCCTTTTATTTATTCATAACATATTCATGAATTGCTTTAGCTGCTTTTTTGCCTGCTCCCATTGCTAAAATAACAGTTGCAGCACCAGTTACAACATCACCACCTGCAAAAACTCCTTCTTTTGTTGTTTTTCCTGTTTCTTCATCTGCAACAATTGTTCCTTTTTTACTAACTTCAATATCTGGAGTTGTTGATGGGATTAATGGGTTTGGTGTTGTCCCAATTGCGATTATTGCAGTATCTATATCTAAAAAGAAATTTGAACCTTCAATTGGAATAGGTCTTCTTCTTCCTGAAGCATCAGGTTCTCCAAGTTCCATTTGAATTAATTCAACCTGTTTTAACCAGCCATTTTCATCTCCAATGAATCTTATTGGGCTACAAAGCAATTTAAATTGTACACCTTCTTCTTCTGCATGGTGAACTTCCTCTGCTCTTGCAGGCATTTCAGCTCTTGATCTTCTATAAACAATATAAACATTTTCAGCTCCAAACCTTAATGCTGTTCTTGCAGAATCCATAGCAACATTCCCAGCACCAAATACAGCAACATTCTTACCTTTTACAATAGGAGTATCATATTCAGGAAAAAGATAAGCTTTCATTAAATTTGAACGAGTTAAAAATTCATTTGCTGAATAAACTCCATTTAAATTTTCTCCAGGTATATTTAAAAACATTGGAAGACCTGCTCCAGCTCCTACGAAAACAGCATCGTATTCCTCTAACAATTCATCTATAGTCGCGATTTTACCAATAACATGATCTACTTCTAATTTTACTCCCATTTTTTGTAAATATTCAACTTCCGCTTTCACAATAGCTTTTGGTAATCTAAATTCTGGGATCCCATAAATTAGAACTCCTCCTGCTTCATGTAAAGCTTCAAAAATTGTTACATCGTGGCCTAATTTAATTAAATCTCCAGCACAGGTTAAGCCAGCTGGCCCTGAACCAACTATTGCGATTTTTTTACCTGTTTTTGCAGCTATTTCCGGCAATTTAACTTCACCTTGTGCTCTCTCATAATCTGCTACAAATCTTTCAAGTCTTCCAATTGCAACTGGTTCTCCTTTTTTCCCCAAGATACATTGAGATTCACATTGACTTTCTTGAGGACAAACTCTTCCACAAACTGCTGGCAAAGCATTTGTCTCTTTAACCTTCATAGCAGCTTCAATAAATTTTCCTTCTGTGATTAATGAAATAAACTCTGGTATTTTAACATTGACAGGGCATCCGTTTACACATGCAGGTTTTTTGCACTGTAAACAACGAGATGCTTCTTTTATAGCAAGTTCAGGTGTGTATCCAAAAGGAACTTCATCAAAATTTTTAACTCTATCTTCAGGTTTTTGTTCTGGCATAGGAGTTCTTGGAATTTTATTTCCAAGTTTTATCTTTTTTTCTTCAGCCATTTATTTAATCCTCCTGTTTTATTTAAGTCTTTGTGTTAATGCGTAGATGCGTAAATGCGTTATTTAATATCCGCAACTGCAAT
>JALVYZ010000097.1 GCA_027037705.1 bacterium
GGTCTCAAATGATAATCCATCTATCTGGATTATTATAAACCCTCTTTGAGGAGCTCTAAATTTTGGAAAATTAAACAACCAACGAATAAACTTATATTTTAATGCATTTAAATTCATCAGGATTAAATTTCAGTGTTGGTTATAGTGATGGTGTTAGTTTTTTGTAATTCATAGTTATTAATTGTAATTAAGTTATTAGTAGTTATTTGTTGTATGAACAATTTTTCATTTTTCATTATTAATTATTCATTAATTTTATCTGCACCCGACTCCAGACTCCGCACCCCAGACTTTTATCTTCTCCCCCTTTTCGGCTCATAAATACAATATGGTTCTTCTGCAAGATAGTCCCCAGTTACTTCATAAGCTCTTGCTCTACAACCACCGCAAACTTTTCTATATTCACATATTCCACACTTTCCTCTATATTCATCTTCATTTCTCAATTCATTAAAAATTTTACTATTAATCCATACATCATCAAAAGACTGTTTTTTTAAATCACCACAATTTAATTCAAGGTATCCACAAGGCTGGACAATCCCTGTATGAGAAATAAAACAAAATCCTTTCCCCCCAAGGCAACCTTTGGTTACAGCATCAAGACCAAATGTTTTAAAATCTACTTTTCTTCCTTCTTCTTTGGCTCTTTGTCTTAAAATTCTGTAATAATGAGGAGCACATGTAGCTTTTAATTGCATTTTAGTTTGAAATTGTTTATCATAAAACCAATTTAGTACTTTTTCATATTCATCTGGTGGTATTTCCTGCTCTTCAAGTTCTTTACCTCTACCTGTTGGAACTAATAAAAAAATATGTAAGGCCACTGCTCCTAATTTTTCACATAAATCAAAAATTGCAGGAATTTCATCAATATTTATCTTTGTGATTGTAGTATTAATTTGAAACGGCATACCATGTTTTTTACATAATTCTATTGCTTCCATTACTTTATCAAATGCGCCATCTACTTTTCTGAACTTATCATGGCTATCAGCTGTTGCACCATCAATACTCATACTAATTCTCTGTATTCCAGAGTCTTTCATTTTTTGTAAATTTTCATCATTAACTAATGTTCCATTAGTAGCCATAACCATTCTAAAACCTTTATTTGCACCATATTTTGATATTTCAAAAATGTCTTCTCTAAGTAATGGTTCTCCACCTGTTAAAATAATTATAGGTTTTCCAACCTTTTCAATTTCATCCATAATTCTAAAAAAATCATCAGTTTTAAATTCACCTTCATAAGGCCCTCTACTTGCAGCAGCTCTACAATGAATACAATCAAGATTACAGCTTCTTGTTGTTTCCCATGCAACTAATCTCAATTCTGGAACTTTATTGTTCATTACAAACTCCTAAGTTTTTTATTTTTCATATAATAAAATATAATGAAAATCAATGAAAAGAAAATAAAGATTTTAATTGAATAATGCGTGAGGGGGGACTTGAACCCCCACGGGATTAACTCCCACAGGATCCTAAGTCCTGTGCGTCTGCCAATTCCGCCACTCACGCATGAGAGGCTTTTCCTTGTTATCACTGAATTTGAGCTTTGTCAAGTAGTCATAAAGAGGACAAATTTATTAACCATAAAATATTTGCCAATATCAACAATTTATGATAATTACCGAAAAATTTTAGGAGGAAGTTATGTATTTTTTAAAAATAGTTGATTATTTTGCAGCAGCCCACAATTTAATTAATTATAAAGGAAAATGTGAGGAACTTCATGGTCATAACTGGAAAGTGGAAGTTTTAGTAAAAGGTGAGAAGTTAGATAAAGCTGGAATGTTAATTGATTTTAAAATTTTAAAAAAGTTTTTAAAGGATATTTTAGATTTGCTTGATCATAAATATATTAATGAACTAAAATTTTTTGAAGGAATGAGCCCATCATCTGAAAATATTGCTAAATTTATATTTGAGAAAATGAAAGAAAAATTAAAAGATACTAATGCTAATATTTATGAAGTTAGATGCTGGGAATCTATTAATAGCTGTGCAATTTACAAGGAGTAAAATATGCCTTATTCAAAAATAAAAGATATACAGAATAGTTATGATGAAAGAAATATACCAATTGAAAAAGTTGGTGTAAAAAATATAAATTATCCAATAGTTGTTCTTGATAAAATACATAAAACACAGCATACTGTTGCATCAATTAATATGTATGTAAATTTACCAAAAGAATTTAAAGGAACACATATGAGTAGATTTATTGAAATATTAAATAAATATAGAGTGAAAATAGGTATTGATAATTTTGACTCAATTTTAGATGAAATGATTGAAATTTTAAATGCAGAATCTGCTCACCTTGAAGTTTCTTTTCCATATTTTATAGAAAAAGAAGCTCCAGTTACAAAAGTTAAAGGATTAATGGAATATAAATGTTCTTTTATTGGTTCTAAGAAAAAAAATGAAAAACTTGACTTTATGCTAACAGTTAAAGTCCCTGTAACATCTCTTTGTCCTTGCTCAAAAGAAATAAGTGACTTTGGTGCGCATAATCAAAGAAGTATTATAACTGCAAGTATAAAATTTAATAAATTTGTATGGATAGAAGAACTAATTGAAATATTAGAAACATGTTGTAGCTGTCCTTTATATTCAGTTTTAAAAAGACCAGATGAAAAATATGTTACAGAAAAAGCATTTAATAATCCTATGTTTGTTGAAGATATGGTAAGGGAAGCAGCTATTAAATTAAAATCTGATCAAAGAATAGAATGGTTTGAAATTGAAGCTGAAAATTTTGAGAGTATTCATAATCATAGTGCATATGCGTATATAGAAAGTGAAAAGATAAATGGTTAAAATTTTAATAAATGTAAATGAGCTTGAAAGAAGAATTGCAATTCTTGAAAACAATAATCTTGTAGAGTATTATGTTGAGAAATCAAAAGTAGACTCATTAGTAGGAAATATTTATAAAGGAAAGGTATTAAAAATCCTTCCAGGAATGGATGCAGCTTTTGTAGATATTGGCCTTGGAAAAGCTGGTTTTCTCTATAAAGGAGATATATCTTTTAAAGAGCATTTTGAAAATAATGAGGACATATCAAAATATTTTAATATTCAGGATATTATAAAACAGGGACAGGATATACTTGTTCAAATTGTAAAAGAACCTATTGGGACAAAAGGTGTTAGGTTAACTACAAATATTACTATACCAGGTAAATATCTGGTACTATTACCTACTTTAAAGCATACTGGTGTTTCTAAGAAAATTACAAATAAAGAAGAAAGAGAAAGATTAAAGGAATGCCTTGAAAAATTTAATAATGAACATGAAATTGGATTTATTGCAAGAACTGCGTCTGAAAATGTTGAAATTGAAAAATTAGAAGAAGATAAAGAATTTTTATTAAAAATATGGAATAAGATAAAAAATAAATATAAAAATTCAAAAGCGCCAAAACTAATACATAAAGAATTAGGATTAATGTTTAGAATTGTTAGAGACTTTTATTCTTTGGATGTTGATGAGATTATTTTAAATGATAAACATGACTATACTGAGTTAAAAAATTTTATATCAAACTACCTTCCAAAATTTAAAAATAAAATAAAATTATATGATGGAATAGAACCTCTATTTGAAAAATTTAATATTGAACATGAAATTAATAAACTTTACAAAAGAAAAATATGGTTACGTTCTGGAGGATATATTATACTAGACAAAACTGAAGCTTTAACTGCTATTGATGTGAATACTGGAAGGTATGTTGGTGAAAAAGAATTAGAAGATACTGTATTTCAAACTAATGTTGAAGCAGCAAAAGAGATTGCATATCAAGTTAGATTGAGAAATATTGGTGGGCTAATTGTAATTGATTTTATTGACATGAATGAAAAAGAAGATAGAGAAAAACTTTACGAAATTTTAGAACAGGAATTTAGTAAAGATAGAAGCAAGGTAAAAATTCAAAAAGTATCAGAACTTGGAATAGTTGAAATGACAAGAAAAAGGACACAGGAAGATATTACCTCTTCAATGATAATGCCTTGCCCTATTTGTGAAGGTAGAGGTTATATAAAATCCCCAGAAACATTATGTGCAGAAATTTACAGAACTATATTGAAAAATATAAATCTATACAAAAATAAAAAAATTAATTTAGTGGTAAATCCTATTATGGCAGAAAAAATTATGGAAGAAGAGAAAGATATTATTGATCTTCTCGAAAAAAATTTTAATATAAACTTACAAATTGAAGCAACTGATACTATCCCAATAGAAAGTTTTGAAATAGATTTATACTAATACTTCAGCAAGTTTTAATAATCTAAAATCAAGTAATTTTTTTGTGCCTAACGCTTTATTTAAAGGTATAGGTTTTACACTTCCATCCCATAAACCCACCATAACACCACTTTCACCATTTAACAATAATTCAACTGCGACTCTTCCAAACCTACTTGCTAAAATTCTATCAAAAACAGATGTATATCCTCCCCTTTGATAATGCCCAAGAACTGTTATTCTCGTTTCATATCCTACTTTACCTTTTAATTTTCTTTGAATTTCATAAGCGCTTGCAGCTCCTTCTGCCACAATTACTATACTGTTTGTTTTTCCTTCTCTATATCTTCTATAAAGTAAATCTGC
>JALVYZ010000098.1 GCA_027037705.1 bacterium
GCCAGTTCAATCCAACAGACGAGTGATGGAGGATTTATTGTGGCTGGATGGACAAATCGGGATATTTGGGTATTAAAATTAGATGGAAATGGAAATATTCAATGGCAAAAAACTTATGGGGGAAGTTATGGGGATTATGCCAACTCAATCCAACAGACGAGTGATGGAGGATTTATTCTGGCTGGTTATACATATTCTTTTGGCGCAGGTGGTAGTGATATTTGGGTATTAAAATTAGATGAAAGTGGTAATGTCCAATGGCAAAAGACTTATGGGGGGAGTAGCGATGATAGAGCCAGTTCAATCCAACAGACGAGTGATGGAGGATTTATTCTGGCTGGGGGGACAGACTCTTTTGGCACAGGTGGTAGTGATATTTGGGTATTAAAATTAGATGAAAATGGTGAAAATGCTTGCTCTTCATCTAATACCAATATATCTCCTTCAGAGACAATTGCTACAATTAGTAATACATCAGCAAATATATCCAATACAAATGCAAGTATATCAAACACAGCAATAATGCCAATCGATACTAATGCAACAATAACTTATCCTTGTAGTTCTGACCTATCAATTACAAAGACAGATAGTCCAGATCCAGTGAATGCTGGTGAGACATTAACATATACAATTACAGTAACTAATAATGGTCCAAATAATGCTGATAATGTTACAGTAACAGATAATTTGCCATCAGATGTGAGCTATCAGAGTGATACATGTGGAGGAAGTGTAAGTGGTCAGACATGGACATGGAATGTAGGTAGTTTAAATTCAGGAGATAGCCAGACATGTCAGATAACAGTTCAAGTGTCATCTTCAGCAAGTGGAGTGTTAAATAATATGGTTAATGTATCATCATCTACTCCAGATCCTAATAGTAATAACAATCAATATATTGAAGTTACAGCTATTAAAACAAAAGTTCTAAAAGTTCCAACTTTAAACAATATTGGATTAATAATTTTAAGTTTGACTTTATTAGTAATACAAGTGATTTTTCAATTTAAAAAAAGAGAAAATTATTAACCACATTTAAAATGTTTTTTCAAAAGTTACAAAATTAGTAGATATAGGAATATAAAGTATACAACTGAAGATGAGGCTCAAAACAAAATAGTAATAATTTTTCTTGCTCAAGTTACTGATTCTAATATAGTTAATGTAGAAAATGAAGCTTTTGCATATTGGGATGAAGATCAGAATGGGAATATAGATCCAGATGAAACAAGTACAGTTCAATGTCAAACTACAGTTCATAAGCCAGGAGGGATGATG
>JALVYZ010000099.1 GCA_027037705.1 bacterium
AATATTGCTAAAATAAAAGCACCGATAGTTTGGTCTCTTCATGATATGTGGCCATTTACTGGTGGATGTCACTATGACGAAGAGTGCAAAGGATATGAAAAGCACTGTGGTAATTGCAAAGTTCTTGGTAGTGACAAAAAGAATGATTTAAGTAGAAAAATATTCAAAAGAAAACAAAAAGTATATAGGCAAAAAAAAGATATCACGATAGTAGGACTTAGTCGTTGGCTCAATGAGACTTCAAAGTCTAGTACACTTCTAAAAGATAAAAAACATGTAAGATTGCCAAATCTTATCGATACTGGTAAATTTAAACCATTTGAGATGGCAAAAGCAAGGGAACTTTGGAACTTACCAAAAAATAAAAAATTAGTTCTTTATGGAGCTATGATTGCAACAAGTGATCCAAGAAAAGGCTTTATAAAGCTTAGCGAAGCTATCTCTAAAATAGATAAAAATAGAGATATAGAATTTGTGGTTTTTGGAAGTTCTGACCCACAAATTGCACCTAATTTTAGATTTAAAACTAATTATGTTGGAAGATTATATGATGATGTTAGTTTGATTACGCTTTATAATGCAGTTGATGTAATGGTTGTTCCAAGTTTGCAAGAAAACTTGTCAAATACAATTATGGAATCTTTATCATGTGGTACACCTGTAGTAGGATTTGATATTGGAGGTAATAGTGATATGATAGAGCACAAACAAAATGGTTATTTGGCAAAACCTTTTGAGACAATTGATTTAAAAAATGGGATTGAATGGATTTTGTATAATGAAAATTATAATGAATTATGTCAAAATGCAAGAAAAAAAGTAGAAAAAGAATTTGACAGTAAAATTGTGGCAAAAAAGTATATAAAACTTTATGAAGAAATTTTGAATGGATAAAATTATTTGTTTAAACAACAATTATAGCACAACAAAGCTATGTTATAAATTAATTGGAAATAGATATTTAGATAAATTTGGGAAAATAAAAAAAGAAGATAAATTCAAAATAAACTCATCAAAATTTAAAATTCAAAATTCGAAAGTAGAGAGTAATAACAAAGATAAATTTGAAACAATATTATTCCTCCCAGATGGTAAGAGCAGAAAAGGAGAGGGAGGCCTTAGGACAAGAGGGTTATTTAAGTTTTCATATTATAAAAAAAAAGATTGTCGTTGGTATCTTTGTAATTCATTATTTGAAGAAAATGTAATTTTACCATTGGCTAATTACAAATATACTAATTTACCATTAATAACCATCATTACTGTTGTTTTTAATGGGGAAAAATATCTTGAAGAAACTATTCAAAGTATAATAAATCAAACATATCCAAATATCGAATATATAATTATTGATGGGGGTTCAACTGATGGTACAATTGATATTATAAAAAAATATGAAAATTACATTGATTATTGGGTAAGTGAAAATGATAATGGAATTTATGATGCAATGAATAAAGGTTTAAAATTAGCATTGGGGGAATTTGTAGGAATTTTAAATGCAGATGATTATTATGAGGAAGATGCTATTGAAAATCTTTTATCTTTATTATTAAATAGTAAAAAAGATTATGCATTTGCTAATGTAAGAATTATTGAAGAAAATAGTATAATAAAACCTATTTATCCTCTTCAAAAAAATAAGATTTATCAGGAGATGCTATATCCTCATATCAGTGCTTTAATTCCAAAAAAAGTTTATAAAAAAGTTGGGTTATTTAATACAAAATTTAAAATAGCTGCAGATTTTGATATGGCTCTTAAAATTCATTTATATGGATTTGAAAGTTGCTATTTAGATAAAATTGTTGCAAATATACATATTGGTGGAACAAGCGATAGTTATAAAAGTAATTATGAGTTTATGGAAATTGCAGTTCATAATGGAAAAAGTATTATTTTAGCATTATTGACATTTTTAAAGCAGGTAATAAAATTATTTTTTGTAAGAAATTTACCAAACATATTAGTAAAAAAGATTCAAAAGTTAAAAAAAAGTAGATATTATGGTTAAATTTTCTGTTGTAATCCCATTATACAATAAGGAGAATGAAATAAAAGCTTCTATTGAAAGTATTTTAAATCAATCTTATCCGGCTGATGAAATAATAGTAATTAATGATGGTTCAACTGATAAGAGTGCGGAAATTGTAAAAGAAAATTTTGGGAACAAAGTAAAAGTTATAAATCAGGAAAACCTTGGGGTAAGTGCTGCAAGGAACAAAGGAATTAAAGAAGCTAAAAATGAATATATTTGTTTTATTGATGCAGATGATTTATGGGAGAGGGATTTTTTAAAAGAAATAAAGGAATTAATTGAAAAATTTCCTGAAGCTGTTGCATTTTCTACAGCGCATAAAATAATGGATGAAGAAGGAAAAATTTTTATAAATAAAATTCCATTTAAAAAAAATTTTAAGGGATTAATAAAAAATTTCATAAAAGTTTTTAAAAATAATTATGGTATTATAAATTCTTCGAGTGTTTGTATAAAAAAATCATTAGACCTTTATTTCCCAGAAAGAGAAAAGAAAGGAGAAGATATATGTTTATGGATAGAATTATCATTAAAAGGTGATTTAGCTTTTTCATCAGAACCTTTATCTATTTATAGATTGAATACTTCAAATAGAAGTAATATAATTCGTAAAAAAACAATTATTCCTTGTCAGTTGAAATGGATATACAAAAATAAAAATAGAACGACAAAAGATATTGTCAAGTTTGTACATAAAAATATATTAGTTACAGTTTATGGAAATGTGGCAGAAGGAAATAAGCAATTTGCAAAAGATGTAATAAACTTCATGAGAGAAAATAATGACTATTTTTGGATTTTTTTATTACCATCACTTTTTTTGGATAAAAGAATTTTAAATATTATAAAAAAGATAAGAAGAAAGTCTTATGGCTAAAAAGAGTAAATTTATGCTTGAAATTTTGTACAATAGATGACAGTATTTTAAGTAATTTTTATGAGAATTTTAGAGAATTGAAAATTTAAAATGGTTCAAAAATTAAGAATCCTTCTATCAAGAAGAGATAAACTTTTTTTATTATTCTTACTATTTTTTTCAATTCTAATTGCTTTGATAGAAACTGCTGGAATTTCAATAATAATGCCTTTTATTAGTGTAGCAACTGATTTTTCAAAAGTGTTGTCAAATAAATATTTTTATTTTTTTTACAATTTTTTTAATTTTTCAAAGCCACAAAATTTTGTAGTTGCATTTGGTATTTTTTTAATATTTTTTTATACCTTTAGAAGTTTAATAAATCTTTTTTATTTTTATTTTTTAGCAAAATTTTCTTTTAGTAGATATCATATTATAGCTTATAAGTTATTTCATAATTATTTAGGTTTTTCGTATAAAGATTTTATTAATAAAAATACATCAACTTTAACGAAAAATATTGTTAATGAAGCATATAATTTAACCCAATTGATTTCTAATATATTATTTATACTCTCAGAAATTTTTATTGTATTGATACTATATTTGTTGATAATTTATGTTAACTGGAAAATGACTGTTTTACTATCAATTTTTTTATTTTTAAATGGAATTTTTTTGATTAAAACAATTGCAAAAAAAATTAAAAAGGAAGGAGAAAAAAGAGTCGAATTTCAAAAAAAGTTTTTTGAAATTATAAATAGCACATTTGGAAATTTTAAATTTATCAAGTTAATAGGTAATGAAAAAGAAATTTTAAATAAGTTTAATAAAGCCAGTTATGGATTTGCTTTAACAAATATAAAAAATAATACTTTATTACATTTTCCAAGACTTTTTTTAGAGGCATTAGGATTTGGGATTGTTGCTTTTATAATAACATATCTTATATGGAAATATAATAGAGATATTAAACCTGCTCTTGGTTTAATTTCAATGTATGTTTTGGCTCTTTATAGATTATTACCATCTGTTAATAGAATTTTATCTTCATATAATAATATTATGTTTCATAAAAAATCTCTTGACATTATCCACAATGATCTAATGTATGATGTAGAAAATCTTGGAGATGAAGAAATAGAATTTGATAAAAAAATAGAAATAAAAAATTTATCATTTGCTTTTGATAATCATAGTGTTCTTGAAAATATAAATTTAATAATAGAAAAAGGTGAAAAAGTTGCTTTTACAGGTGAAAGTGGAGCTGGTAAGACAACCTTACTCGATTTAATTATTGGAATTTATAAACCAACAAAAGGCAAAATTTTAATTGATAATTATGAATTAAATGATAAAAATGTTAAATCTTGGAGGAAAAAGATAGGATATATCCCCCAGCAGATTTATCTTTTTGATGGTACTGTTGGAGAAAATGTAGCATTTGGAAGAAAATTTAATGAAAAAAAAATCATAGAGTGCCTCAAAAAAGCAAGAATTTGGAAATTTTTTGAATCTAAAAATGGTATTAATACGAGGGTTGGTGAAGGGGGGATAATGTTAAGTGGAGGACAAAAACAAAGAGTTGCAATTGCAAGGGCTTTATATGGTGACCCAGAAATATTAGTACTTGATGAGGCTACAAGTGCTCTTGATTATGAAACAGAAAAAGAGATTATGAATGAAATATATGAGATAGGAAAAGATAAGACATTGATAATTGTAGC
>JALVYZ010000100.1 GCA_027037705.1 bacterium
TTCACTTCTTCATCTGTATAAAGACTTTCATATTCTTCTATTGAAGGAAAAGTCTTTGATAATTTTTCTTTTTCTTCAACTTTAATGTAAGGAATTAAATCAATAATTTTCTTAAATTTATTTTTCAGCTCTTCAGTCTCAATCCCTTCACTTTTTCCCAAAGCTCCAATCTCTTTAATCCTTTTAGTAAAATTTCTTGCAAATTCGGCAAATTTAATTCCATCTGCAGAACTCATAAATTCAATTGTTAATCTATTTTCATTTAAACCAAGATATTTTAATATCTTTTTTGCTAACATTACCATATTAAGAGCATGATAATTGCCACCAGTTGTATAATTACACTCTCCTAATTTACATCCAACAATAAAAACTCCATCTATACCATTTAAAAATGCTTTAAATATAAATTCTAAATCAACTCTTCCACTACACATTACTCTTATTAATCTTATTTCTGGTGAATATTGAAGTCTGGATACTCCAGACAGATCTGCTGCTCCGTATCCTCACCAGTAGCAAACAAATCCAACAATTTTTGGTTTAAACTTTACATCCTGTCCCATTTATCCTTGCTCCTATATTTATTTGGCTATTGGCTATGGGCAAGAGGCTATAGGCCTTATTATTTGTCCCATAGCCTATAGCCCCGTGCCTCTCGCCTACATAATCGTAAATGTGTAAATGCGTTCATGCGAATATGCGATAATGGGTGAATGAGTTGCTGTATTTTTTCCCATCTTCGCATTATCGCATCTACGCATCTTCTTTTTTAATTACTCCGCACTCCATACTCCATACTCCCGACTGTACTTTTATCCTACCTTCTCAAGCTCCTCTAAAATCTCTTCCCTCGTCAATACATCAATCTGTTTTTCTATCTGTTCATCTGTATAATGTTTTAATTGTATTGCTGCTGTTGGGCATTTTGAATTACATAATCCACAACCTTTACAGAGAATTGGATTTACTGTTGCTTTTTTAGCCTGTTTTACCAATTTAAACTCAATTGCTCCATAGGTGCATGCTTCTATACAAGCTCCGCAACCTATACATCTCTTTTCATCAACAACACAAATTGCTCCTGAAGATGTTACAGTCTCATGACTTAGTAATGTTAATACCCTTCCAGCAGCACCATAAGCCTGAGTTATAACCTCTTTTATATGTTTTGGATAATGAGCTGTGCCTGCAATGTAAACTCCTTCAGTTGCAAAATCAACTGGTCTCAATTTCACATGAGCTTCTTTGAAAAAGCCATCCTGATTTAATGGAA
>JALVYZ010000101.1 GCA_027037705.1 bacterium
TGATACCGCTCAATGTGCACCATCACATACCGCCCCAAAAAGGTGAGGGCAAGATACCCCGCATTGCTCCGCAGCGCCCCCACCCCCGCGCTCAGCAGAAAGGCCGTCACCGCCAGCACCACCCAGCCGCCCCAGGCCCGCCGCACCTGCCGCAAGAGCAGCCGCATGATGGCCGAGCCCCGCACCTTCAACGGCGAAGGCTTCACCTCCGGCCGCAACACCCGCAGCGGCGGCACCCGCGCCGCTTTCCACGCCGGCAACAGCGCGCCTATCGCCGTCATCGCCGCGCTGAGCCACGGGATGACCGCCAGCCGCCAACCCGGCACCTGCCAGCCCCCGCCATACGCCGCCAGCCACGCCAGCAGCGCCGCCGCACCGCCGCCCACAAGCCCCAACCCAAAGGCCCAGAGCACCACCTCCCCGAACAACGTCCGGCTGCGCCAGCCCACCGCCTTGCACACCCCCAAGAAAGTACTCTGCGCCTCTACCGTGTCCTGCAGCAGGCTCACGATGTACACCGTGGCCAGCAGCCACAGCGTCAGCCCCAACAACCGGTCGCTCCAATGCGTCCGCCGCTGAATGGTCAGATGGACGCCCTTCTGCACCCACGGCTCGGCCACCGTGACATCGGGCTGCTTCCCCTCCCCCGGCAGGCGCACGTTCACCTCCGTGGGCGACGAGCCGGTGACCACATCCACTGCCAGCCCGGTCTGGCGGATGATCTCCGCGGCCACCGCTTCCAGCCGCTGCTGGGCTTCCGGCGTGAACCGATCCGTCCCCGCAACCCGCACCCGGATGGCTGAAATACACGGCTGGTGGGGCAAAAGGAATTCGCAGGCCGCCCGCAGGTTGGTCAGCAGCACCGGCGGCGATTGCAGATAGCCCAAAGGGGAAAGGGAAGGCAAAAGCACCCGTTTCCCCGTCACCGGCTTGCCGTTCAGCGTGCGCAGCGGCAAGGTGGGCGGTGCGTAGGTTTCCAGCGGCACGGTGGTCAGGGCGTCGGGGCTTACTTTCAACTGGCCGACATCATAGAACCCCATCGGCAGAAGGCGCGTGTGCGCCAAAGGTTTGGCGGGCGGCTGGCGGAAAAACGGCTCCGGCGGTTTGGGCGGGAAGTCTGTGGCGAAGCCTGCCGGCAGGTGCACCTGCTCGTCCGGCCAGGGGATGGCTTCCAGGGTGCGCTTTCCCAAAACGCGATAGCGTACCGCGCTGGGCAACGGCCACAGGGGGCCAGCGGGAAGGGCAGGCAAAGCAAAGGCGGCGAGAGCACCTCCAG
>JALVYZ010000102.1 GCA_027037705.1 bacterium
TAGTTTCCCAATAGTTATATCAAGATAACCATGAGTTAATTTGCATAGATCTATTGATTTTTTTAAAAATTCAATTACAATTTTATCAACTTTTACAGGTCGTATTCCTGCATTTTTATTAATTTTTGAAATTTCACTATCAGGGATATAATTACTTAACTTATGGACAAGACTATTCATATATCTAAAACACTCTGTAACAATACTATCAAGTTTTTCCTTATTCTTCCCATAAATTTTGACAGTAACAACAGTATCCATTAAAATCTGAGTTTCTTCTGAATATATTTTATTTCTCTGGAAAAAGTAAAAAAGAGTGGCAAAAATAATAATTAAAAGAATAATTATATTTTTAATTTTATTCATTTATAATCTTTTTTAAAATTTTATCTCTTTCAGAGTTTGGATGAAAAGCTATTGAATAGTGATTTGTGCCTTCTATATTAAAAACCTTTGCATTAGGTATTTTTTTTAACATTTTTTTAAGTGCTTTTTCTGGAAGTAATAGGTCATCATCTGAAAGCATCCCTTCTGTTGCTCTTAAAATATACACTGGACATCTAATTTTCTCATAATATTCATCTGCACTTTCTTTTTTTAGATTTTTACTCTCTTCTTCAATTACATATGGTGGAGTCCTTGGTTTTACTTTGCCATCTTCTAAAAATTCAACTTCATATTTATAATATTCATCAAAATAATCCTGCCATGGTTGCAAAAAAGGAGCTTTTTTCATAATTGAAATATACTCTTCAAATGATGAATAGACTTTTCCTAATCTATCTAATGATAGCTTTATACTCTCAAATACTTTCATTGTTTGCAGAGGAGAAAGCTTTGCACCACCATCAAAGAGTATTAATTTTTCAACATATTCTGGATATAATGCTCCAAAAACTATTCCAATATATGCTCCAAGAGAATGTCCCATAAATATAACAGGCTTAATATTTAAATTATCAATTACATTTTTAATATCTTTACAATGAATTTTTAAAGAATAACCTTTTTCAGGCTTATCAGATTGCCCTCTTCCTCTTAAATCCATTGCATACACAGTATGTTCTGGAATTAAATTTTTAGCAATATTATCCCAAACTCTACAGTTTGAGGAAATTCCATGAACACAAAAGATATTTTTACCATTTCCTTTCCATACAGCAACCTGAATTTTTACTCCATCGCCTTTAACTTTTATAAATTCTGGGGCCATTTTTCACTTCCTTTTTTTAAATTTTCATAGCTTTTAATATAAAATAATTTAATTCGCAACTG
>JALVYZ010000103.1 GCA_027037705.1 bacterium
GATTAAAATGTACAATTGTTCTTCCTGAATCTGTTAGCATTGAACGAAGACAGATGTTAAAAGCTTTTGGGGCTGAATTAATATTATCTCCAGGAGAAAAAGGAACTGATGGAGCAATTGATTTGGCAAATGAAATTTTAAAAAATAATCCAGATAAATATATAATGCTTGACCAGTTTAATAATCCTGCAAATGTTAAAGCACATTATGAAACTACAGGAAAAGAAATTATTGAACAACTTGCTGATAAAAAAATTGACTATTTTATTGCTGGGATTGGCACATCAGGAACAATTATGGGTGCAGGCCAGAAATTAAAAGAAAGATTTCCAGATATAAAAATAATTGCTGTTGAACCAACTTTGGAGCATAAAGTTCAAGGTCTAAAAAATTTAAAAGAAGCTCATGTCCCAGGCATATTTGACAGAAATAAAATTGATGATGTCCTTACAATTACTGATGAAGAAGCATTTAATTATACTTCACTTCTTGCAAAAAAAGAAGGAATTTTTGCTGGTATATCTTCTGGTGCTGCACTTGCGGGATGTTTAAAAATCGCTGCTAAAATTAATAAAGGCATAATTGTAACAATTTTTCCAGATAATGGTTATAAATATCTTTCAACACCAGGATTATTTACTTGACTTTAGAGTAAAATATAATTATTGAAAATTTGGTGAAAAATTTAACAAATTTAAACAAATTCACTTTACGGTTTACAAATAAAAAATTAGAAAAAGAGTATGAAAAATATTATTGTGATAGATTTTTATCTCAAATAAAATTAGCAATTTTTTTCAGTGCAGTTTTCTATGGAATTTTTTCTTTTCTTGATAATTTACTTTATCCATCTTTTTCAAAATATTTAATTTCAATTCGTATAATTGTTGTTGCTGCATTTCTATTTTCGTTAATAATTTTGAAAAAAAAGTTTGTGAATATAAATACTATTTCAATGTTTCTTATATTTTTAGCGAGTTTTGGAATTATTGAAATTATTAGGTATCTTCATATTCGTCAATATGAAAACAATATTTATTTTGCTGGATTAATGTTAGTAACTATTTTTTCATACGCCTTTTATAGAATAAATTTTTCTTTAGCTGTAATTACTGCAATAATAATTGTCTTTGGTTTTAATTTAGTTTCATATTCTTATACTTCCTTTAATGATTTAATTGCAAAAAATTTTTTCTTAATTTCTGATAATCTTGTAGGGTTAATCATAAGTTATTTATTAAATTTAAACGATAGAAAATATTTTTTACTTTACAAAAAAATCCAAAATGAAAAAATGGATTTATACAAAGATAAAAGAAAATTAGAAAAACTTGCTCATATAGATTCTTTAACAGGATTAATAAATAAAAGATTTTTTGCAGAGAATTTAAAATTTCAATGGAAAGAGCATCTTAAAAAAGATTTTTTATCAGTTTTAATGATTGATATAGATTTTTTTAAAAATTACAATGATTATTATGGGCATTTAAGTGGAGATAAATGTTTAAAATTAATAGCAAATGCAATTAAAACTCAAATTAGACTTCCACATGATATAGCAGCAAGATTTGGAGGAGAAGAGTTTTTAGTATTACTTCCAAAAACTAAAAAAGAGGAAGCACTAAAAATAGCTGAAAGAATAAGAAAAAAGATAGAGTCATTAAAAATTCCGCATTTAACATCCAAAATTGCAGATGTTGTAACAGTCAGCATTGGAGTTGCATCTATGATGCCTAAAAATGAAGATTTTGAAAGAATCGTTTTAAATGCTGATACAGCTTTATATAATGCAAAAAAAAGTGGTAGGAATAAAGTTGTATATTTTTAACAGGATTTGTCGTGATTCGTGGTTCGTGACTCGTGACTTGTGCTTCGTGAATTTTTATAATTTAGTGTTAATGATAGTGGTTGTGGGCTATGGGCGAGAGGCTATAGTATCTAATTATTTTTGTCTCACGTCTCATGTGATACGTTTAGCCTATAAGCCTCTCTCTTGCCTATTTATTGATTTTTCATTATTTATTAATTATAAAAAACTCTCAACTCAACACTCCGCACTCCCAAGCACCTAAAATTTTAGGTGCTCGGCTGGCGTCCTTCACCTTATAATTACTCCATCCCAAGAGCTATTTCTTTTAAAATGTCTTTTAATACCTCTCCATCTGGTCCTTTGGGTAAAATTTTTGTAAACCTAATTTCCTGTAAATTTATCCATTCGCCAATATTTTCATTTAATTTTAATTTTATCTCGTCTTCAATATTTTGCAATTCCCATTCTTGAACATTTTTCTTTAAAACACAAAAAGCAGATAATATTCCACCTTTTCTTGGATGATGATACCAGATAACAGCTACTTCCTTTATTTGAGGTATTCTTTTGATGACTTCCTCAACTTGGGCAAGATTAATTCTCCTTCCTTCAACATTAATCACATCATCAACTCTACCTGTTAAATAGATATAACCTTCATCATCATAGTAAGCACTGTCTCCTGTATAAAAATAATTTTTACCAGGAAATTTATTCCAGTAAAATGTTTTATATTTATCACCATTTTTCCATAGTTTTCTAATTAATGAAGGGATTGGTTTTCTTAATGCAATTATGCCAGGTGTATTTGGAGTATTTATTTCATTTCCTAAGTTATCAACGATTTTAGCATCAACTCCTAAAACTGGTTTTGCAATAGAACCTGGTTTAGGTGGTACAAAACATGGGATAGCAGAACTAATTACCCCACCAGTTTCAGTTTGATACCACATGTCTATAATTGGAGTATTCCTATTTCCTATATCATCCAAAACCCATCTTAATAATTCCTTTTCCATTGTTTCAACGCTTGTTGCTATTAATTTTAAATTTTTTGTATTTCCTTTAACTTTCTTTTTATACCATGCTCTCATTAAATTTCTTAAAGCGTTTGGATATGTATAAAGAATGGTAACAGAGTATTTCTCTATAATTTCGTAAAACTTTTCAGCACTTTCATAGTCAATTACTCCTTCAAAAATTAATGATGTCCCCCCTCTTGATAAAGGACCATAAATTGCGTAGGTATGTCCTGCAATTGTTGATAAATCAAAATTTGTCCAGATTATATCTTTATAATATAAATCAAAGACCAAATCTGTTGTAAAAGCTGCCCATAATAGATATCCTGCAGCAGTATGAACAAGACCTTGAGGTGATTGAACATTTGTTGAAGTGTAAATTATAAAGAGAGGATCTTCAGATTCATATATATAATTTTTAGTTATTTGTGCAGAATGATAATCTACAGATTCAATAATTTCATTAAACCATAAATCTCTAAATGGTCTAATTTTAATTTTCTTATTTGTTCTTTTAACAATTATACAATACTTGACTATCTTTTCAATTTTATCCCAGATTTCGTCTATTTTCCCCTTTACTTTGAAATATCCTTCCTCAAAACTTCCATCACTTGTAATTATTATTTTTGGTTCACAATCTATAATTCTTTCAAATAGAGCTTCTGAAGAAAATTTATAGTTATATAAAACATGAATCGCTCCAATTTTATTACATGCAAGCATTGATATAATGGCTTCTGGTAAATTGGGCATAAAAATAAGAATTCTATCACCTTTTTTTACCCCAAGTTGTTTTAATGCAAGTCCAAGCTTGGAAACTTCTGAATGTAGAGTCTGATATGTATAAATTTTAGATGTTGAATCAATGCCCTCCCATATAATTGCTGCTTTATTTTTAATTTCAGAATCTACATGTTTCTCAAATACATTGTATGAAAAATCTAATTTACCTTTTGTAAACCATTTGTAATTTGGAGGGTTTGAATCATCAATTACATTCCAGTAATCTTTATACCAGGATATATATCTTTTCCCAAGATAATCATAAAATTTTTTGTAATCTTCATAATGAAATTGAAGTAATTTGGAATATTCTTCCTGTTTTATCCTCTTTCTATTAAACTTTCTACAAAAAGATTTGAGTAATTCTTCTGTATATTTCATTTTATCAATCCATTCCCCATTAAATCTTTTAGTGTAGTAAAAGATTTTCCAAGTTGTTGAATCATTTTTATAAATACTTCAGCAGTTACAAGGGCATCACCGAGAGCTGAATGTCTATCTATAACTTTTGAAAGATATTTTTCTATTATTTCATCAAGACTTACAGTGTCATCTGTATTATTTAGAAATCTGTAAATATTACCTGTATCAATAGTGGGGTTATAGAGTTTTGAATTAAAATATTTCTGTATTTCTCTGTTCAGTATTTCAAAATCAAATTTTATATGATGTCCTACTATCACAGCATCAGGCCCAATAAATTTTATTAAATCAGGTATTATTTCATAAATCTTTGGTTTATCTTTCAAATGATGTTGTTCGATATTATGATACTTTTTTGATTCCTCTGGAATTTCAACTTCTGCATCAATAAAGGTATTATAAATATTAACAATTCTGAAATTTTTAATTTTTATTGCTGCAATACTTAAAATTGCGTCTTTCTTTGGATCAATACCTGTAGTTTCTGTATCAATTACAATATACTTTGCTTCTTCAATTTTTTTATTTAAGTATTCTTTATTTTTTGTTTTTTTGCAAAT
>JALVYZ010000104.1 GCA_027037705.1 bacterium
TTCTCGTTTCATATCCTACTTTACCTTTTAATTTTCTTTGAATTTCATAAGCGCTTGCAGCTCCTTCTGCCACAATTACTATACTGTTTGTTTTTCCTTCTCTATATCTTCTATAAAGTAAATCTGCTATTTTATCAATATTATAAGGAAGTTCTGGAATAATTATTGCCTCAGCACCACATGCTATTCCTGAGGCAAGAGCAAGGTAACCACAATTCCTTCCCATTACTTCAATTATAAAAGCCCTTTCATGGGAAGACGCTGTATCTTTAATGCAATCCACAGCATTGATTATTATATTTAATGACGTGTCAACTCCTATTGACATATCTGTTCCATAGATATCATTGTCAATACTTGCTGGAATTCCAATAACTTTAACTCCCATATTATGTAAAATATTTGCTCCTGTTAATGAACCATCTCCACCAATTACAATTAAACCATCAATACCCTCATCTTTTAAAATTTCAACTGCTTTCAATTGACCTTTCTCTGTTTTAAATTCTTCACACCTTGCTGTTAATAATATTGTTCCACCTCTCTGCAAAATTCCACTTACAGCTTGAGAATCAAGTTTTATAAATTCTCTATCTAAAAGTCCAGCATACCCTCTTTTTATTCCAATTACTTCTAATCCTTCATGGAGCGCAAATCTGACACATGCTCTAATACAAGCATTCATTCCTGAACAATCTCCACCACTTGTTAATACTGCTATTCTTTTCATTTTTTTCCCCTATTTTAAATACATTTTTTTTAACTCATTCATTAATAGAAAAATCTTTTCATCATCATTGATTTTTTCTTTTTTATTAATATAATCTGCAATTTCCTCTATTGAATTAAATTTAAAAAAATAAAAATCTGGAGTACCATCTAAAAATGATGGCTTTTCCAATTGAAATCCGATTTTATTAAAAATTTCGATAATTCTATGTTCATAAGTGTGTTCATTTATAACTCTTTTATATCCTCTTTCAGCAACTTCTCTATATTTAGAAGGATTTTTAATTATATCATTAATTATATTTTTTAACTCATTAATATCTGAAAATACTAAAATTTCTTCATTTTCTTTAAATAATTCTGGTAAATATTTTCTTCTATCTACAATTTGAATAGAATTTGTTGCTGCAATTTCAAAAGTTCTTGGATTAACAAAATCACCATTTAAATCAACTCCAGGCAAATATGTTGAAGAATGAAGATTTAAATTTATTAAAGAAGCATTAAATATTTTCACATATTCTTCAGGAGTAATTCTTCTTCCATTTTCCTGTATTAAATCTTTTAAAATAACTTCTCCTTCCCAATCTGAACCCCAGATTTTAAAATCATAGTCAATTAAATTTCTAAAAAACATTCTTCTATTGTAATACCCTGCACCAACAAAAGAAATTGTGGAACCATAGTATTTCTTCTCTTCCTCTGTTAATTCTAATGGTTTATGTACGCTTGGTTCTGCTGCAACTGGGAGATAATAATAATTTTTAACACCAATTTTTTTTAGTTCATTAAAAAATTCATCTTTCTGTATTGTAAAATAAAAATCATAAAATGGTGCAAATTCTTTCCAGTAAGTAAAAAGCTTATAATCTTCCATAAACCAAAAAATTTTCAAAATACCTTTACTTTGGCAATAATTTAATACTTTAACACTAATTGGAGATTGAGCCACTCCAAATAGCACATCAGGTTTAAATTCTTCAATTTCATTTAGTATTAAATCTGAAATAAAATTTAAAAATGAATTTGTTGTATTTATTTCAAATTTTTTAATTGAAAAAATATTTTTAATATAATTTAAACATTCATGAAAAATTTCTGAATTTATAACTTTTAACTTTATATTGAATTTATTTAAATTCTTAGCAATATAATTTGCAATTGGCAACGAACCGCCATATATTGGATTAACTAAAAGTACTTTTAAATAATTTTTATCATCAGTATAAAATTCTTCTAACTTATTTTCATAAATTTTTTTCTCAACTGGTAAAGTAAAAATTTCATATTCTTTAAATGGAATATCTTTTTTATTATTAACTATTTTTTTTACATTTTTAAAAATTTCTGAAAAATCAATAAATTTTAATACTTCTTCAAAAGCATAAATATCAGGTATATATATAACAGTATCATACTTTTCAGATATTTTTTTAATGACAAAAGGATTTGAAAATCCAAAAACAACTACATCTTTTATATTACTCTTTTCTTCTTCAAATTTATGAATTAATTTTTCTGCTTCCTTTTCTGGATTGTATTTAGAAAAACATGTAAGGTTATTAATTTTCAGTAAATTTCCATTAAAAACAACATTTATGTTCGATTTTTCATTGTCTTTAATCAAAATATTGTAAAGATCTGGATGATATTTTTTTAAAATCTTTAAATTGTGTTCATACATTTTTTAATATTTGTAAGCCTTTTATTCTATTTTTTAATCTATCATTATAAAATTTATCAAATTGACCAAATTTCTCTTTTAAATAAATACCATGTTCATCAAAATAAGGTTTATAAATGATTACATTTTTAAATCTTTTATTTTCTTTATCATTATTTAACAAAACTTTGCAACAATTTAAAATAACTTTTTCATTTATTAATTCTTTACAATGTAATGTATTACAATGTCTAAATTCTGTACAAGGATAACATTCAAGATTTGGAGTTACAACTAATGCTTTTTCTGTATATGGTCCTGTCTCAAAAGGAAACGCTGATGCGTAAAATAAAGCTAAAATATTACAATTTAATGATGCTGCTAAATGCATAATCCCAGTATCTGTTGAAATTAATAATTTACATTTTTTTAATAAATATTTTAACTGTAAATAATTTGTCTTTCCAATAAAATTTAGAATTTTATCACTATTTATTCTCTTTAATATACCATCTCCTATATTTTTTTCATTTTCAGATCCTGTTAAAATTATAAAAAAATCTTTATATTGTTCTAAAAAAATATTAATAAAATTTGTTAAAATTTCACTATTCAAAACTCTTAATAGATGTCCTGCTCCTGGATGAATAATTATATATTTTTCTGGTAATTCATCAACTTTTAAAAATGATTTATCATTTATATGTAATTTTATCACTTTGAAATCTTTTATAAAATAATTAAAAACATCAACTAAATTGAAAGGATTTAACTTTCTATTTGAACCTATAATTGAATATAAATAATTAATAAATTTTTTGTTGCTAAATTTAAAACCTAATTTTTCAGGAATATCTAAAAGTTCTGAAATTATAAAATTTATTTTTGAATGATTTAGGTTTATTAAAAAATCGAAATTTTCATTTTTTAAATATTTTATAAACTCATATAATTCAAAATAACAAGACTTATAGTCTTTATTTTTTAAAAAAGTTAAAAATTTACCTATTTTTAATGGAATAACTCTATCAATTATTTCCAAATCATTACACAATGTAAAATTTTTTTCATCAATTAATAATGATATTTTAAAATTTCTATTTTTAAGGTTTGTAAGTAATGGAATAGTTTGTAAGATATCTCCAAAACGGGCAAGTTGTATAACTAAAGCAGAAGGTTGAAGGTTGAAGGTTGAAGGTTTCTCTGAAAAGATTAAGTTTTTATATCCCACCTTCCTCCTTCAACCTTCCCCCTTAAAATCTATTTCACAATTAATACTGGACAATTACTATTATGAATAACATAATGAGTTACTGAACCAAAAATAATGTTTGTTATTTCACTTTTATTATTAGGACTTATTGTTATTAAATCAACACTTAATCTATCTGCTTCTTCACATATCGCCTTGCCTGCTTCTCCTTCAACAATAATTGTATTTTCCACATATATATCATTTTTTTCAAGTTTTTCTTTAAATTCTTCTACAAATTTTTCAGCAACTTTTGTTGCTGTTTCTCTAATCTGATCCTGATATTCTGGAATAATTCCATGCCATTCCAATTGTGAAAAATCCAGCACATGAACTAAATTAACAACTGGATTATAGATTTCTTTATTTGCAATTAAAAAGTTTAAAGTTCTAACTGAACCCAACCTTTTATCAACAGGAAATAATATTCTAATAGGCATATTAACCTCCTCCCACAACCTTTGCACCATATGCTAACTTTGGTAAAAATAGAACTAACTTTGGCAAATATGTTAAAATACCAAGTATTGCCAACTGAATTAAAATAAAAGGCATTACAGATTTTGTAACATATAAAACATCTCTCTTTGCCATTGAACCTGTAATATACAAACTGACTCCAACTGGAGGTGTACAATAGCCAATTCCGAGGTTTATTGTCATCAGTAGTCCAAAATGTAATGAATTAATACCATATTCATAAAGCATTGGTAAAAATATTGGAGTTAAAATCAATGTTGCAGAAATAATATCCATAAATGTTCCAACAACAAGTAAAATTATATTAACAACCAATAGAAATACCCATTTTGAATGTATATGGGAAACAACAGCTTCAGTAATGATTGCTGGAATCTGCTGGATTGTTAAATACTTCCCAAAACAGGTAGCACCTGCAACAACTGCCAATAATACTGCAGAGGTTACAGCAGATGATGAAGTTACAGTAA
>JALVYZ010000105.1 GCA_027037705.1 bacterium
ATGTTGCAGTGGATTTAAGGAAAAACTCACCTACTTTTAAAAAGTGGGTTGGGGTTGAACTTTCAGAAGAAAATAAATATATGCTTTACATTCCAGCGGGATTTGGTCATGCTTTTTTAACTTTATCTGAGGAAGCAGAAGTTTTATACAAAGCCACTGAAGAATATTCAAAAGAGCATGATTCTGGTATAAGATGGAATGATCCTGAAATAAATATAACCTGGGGAATAAAATCTCCTCTCCTTTCAGAAAAAGATGCAAACCTTCCATATCTAAAAGATTCTAATTTAAATTTCTAATAATGCTAATTGGTGCTCATCAATCTATTGCTGGTGGTATACATAAATCAATAATAAGAGCAAAAGATATAAATACCAATATTTTACAGATATTTACAAAAAGCTCCAACAGATGGAATGGTAAAAAAATTGAAAAAGATGATATAAAAAAATACTTTGAATTAATAGAAAAATTTAAAATTGAAAAGGTGATTGCTCATGCTGGTTATTTAATTAATCTTGCATCACCTGATAAAACAAATCTGAAAAAATCAATAGACAGCCTTAAAGAAGATATTGAAAATTGCTTGATTTTACAAATAGATTATCTTGTCTTACATCCTGGATCACATAGAAAGACCTCAGAAGAAGATGGAATTAAAAGAGTTGCTGAAAATTTAAATAAAATTTTTGAATTTTATAAAGATGAAAATATAAAAATATTACTTGAAAGCACAGCAGGTCAGGGCGACTGTGTTGGATATAAATTAGAACATCTTTCAAAAATTAAAAGTATGGTAGATTATAAAGGGAAAATTCTTTTCTGCCTTGATTCCTGTCATCTGTTTGCAGCAGGGTATGATATTTCCAATAATTACAGGTTTTTTAAAAAAGAATTGAAAAAGCATATTGATATAAAAGAAATACCAGTTTTCCATTTAAATGATTCAAAAAGAGAATGTGGCTCTCGAGTTGATAGACATGAACATATTGGAGAAGGTAAAATTGGATTAAAGGGTTTTAAAAATATTTTAAATGATGAAGACTTTAAAAATTGCTATTTTATAATTGAAACTCCAAAAACAGGTGATATGGATGTAAAGAATATTAATGTTTTGAAAGGACTTATAATTAGCAATAGGCTATAGGAGGTTGTAAAGGTTGTTGAGGTTAGTAATAATGAAAAATGAATAATGAAAAATGAAAAATTATTTATAACTAACACTATCACTAACACCAACACTAATAACAGGGTTGAAGGTGGAAGGTTG
>JALVYZ010000106.1 GCA_027037705.1 bacterium
GCTTCAATGCAAATATTTTAAGAAACCTAAGTAGGTTTATAAAGGAAAATGATTACAATTTCAAAGCTATAGGAATTGGTAGAAAAGTAAATGAGTTTTTTAAGAAAAATAATATAGAGATAGTAAAGGGTTATGAAGGAGTTTTATATTTAACCTATCAAGATATGGCTGAAGCATCTGAAATTGCATGTAAAATGTATGAAGAAGCTGAAATTGATGCTATATATCTTATTTATAATCATTTTATTTCTGCGATAAGTCAGAAATTACAAATAGATAAAGTGTTACCAAGAGATTTTTCAGAATTTGAAGAAGATTATGTGGTGGAATATGAATATGAACCTTCTAAAGAAGCACTTTTAAATGCAATAATTCCAAAGTATGTTGCTAATGAATTCTACACTGCTTTACTTGATTCAATTGCAAGTGAACATGCAGCAAGAATGACAGCTATGGATAATGCAACAAAGAACGCTTCTGAAATGATTGATAAATTAACACTTCTTTTTAATAAAGTAAGACAGGCTACTATTACAAAAGAGCTAATGGAGATAGTAGGTGGAAAAGAAGCTCTTGAAAGTTAAAGAAATAACATTATAAAAATAAAGGGAGGATTCAATGAACAAAGGTAGGATCGTTCAGGTTATGGGACCAGTTGTTGACGTTGCTTTTGAAAAAGACAAGGTCCCAGCAATTTACAATGCTCTTAAGATAACTAACCCATCAATTAGTGATAAAGAGTGGAATCTCGTTGTAGAAGTTGCACAGCATTTAGGTGATGGAGTGGTAAGAACTATTGCTATGGATACAACAGATGGTTTAGTAAGAGGTCAGGAAGTTTTAGATACAGGAGAACCAATTACAGTTCCTGTTGGAAGAGAGGTTCTTGGTAGAATTTTAAATGTTATTGGAGAGCCTGTTGATGAAGGTGGACCTATAGAAGCAAAAAAGAGATATCCTATTCATAGACCTGCTCCAGAATTTGTAGAACAGAGTACTGCTGAAGAAATGTTAGAAACAGGAATTAAGGTAGTTGACCTTTTAGCACCATATTTGAAGGGTGGAAAGATTGGACTTTTTGGTGGTGCTGGAGTTGGAAAAACAGTATTAATTATGGAATTAATTCATAATGTTGCAATGGAACATGGTGGCTTTTCTGTTTTTGGTGGTGTTGGAGAAAGAACAAGAGAAGGTAATGACTTATGGCTTGAAATGAAAGAATCAGGAGTTATTGATAGAGCTGCATTAGTTTATGGACAGATGAATGAACCACCTGGAGCAAGAGCAAGAGTTGGGCTTACTGCATTAACTGTTGCTGAATATTTTAGAGATGAAGAAGGACAGGACGTTCTTTTATTTATTGATAATATATTTAGATTTACTCAAGCAGGTGCTGAAGTTTCTGCATTATTAGGTAGAATCCCTTCCGCAGTGGGTTATCAGCCTACATTAGGAACAGACCTTGGAGAATTACAAGAAAGAATTACATCTACAAAAAAAGGTTCTATTACTTCTGTTCAGGCTATTTATGTTCCTGCTGACGACTTAACAGACCCAGCTCCTGCAACTACTTTCTCCCACTTAGATGCAACTACAGTTCTCTCAAGACAGATTGCAGAGCTTGGAATTTATCCTGCTGTTGACCCACTTGATTCTACATCAAGAATTTTAGATCCAAAGGTTTTAGGGGAAGAACATTATCAAGTTGCGAGAGAAGTTCAGAGAATTTTACAAAGATATAAAGATTTACAGGATATTATCGCTATCTTAGGTATGGATGAGCTTTCAGATGAAGATAAGATTATAGTTGCAAGAGCAAGAAAGATTCAGAGATTTTTATCTCAACCATTCCATGTTGCTGAAGCATTTACAGGAACTCCAGGGAAATATGTAAGATTACAGGATACAATAAAAGGATTTAAAGAAATTATTGATGGACATCTTGATCATTTACCAGAGCAGGCATTTTACATGGTTGGACCAATTGAAGAAGCTATAGAAAAAGGAAAACAACTTGCTGGAGAATAAAAATGACTAATGAATTAACATTAGAAATTGTTACACCTACAAGAGTTTTATATGAAGGAAAAGTTGATGAAGTTACAGCACCTGGAATAGAAGGAGAATTTGGAGTATTGCCTGGACACACTCCATTTTTAACTTTTTTAGCGACAGGAGAGTTATCTTATAAAGTTGAAGGAAAAGAAAGATTTGTTGCAGTGGATGGAGGTTTTATTGAGGTAACCCCAAATAGAGTTATTGCTATTGTTGATGAAGCTGAATATGCAGAAGATATTGATTTAGTAGAAGCCGAAAAAATGAAAGAAGAGGCTGAGCAGAGATTGAGAGAATTAACTGAGGAAGATAAAGAATTTCTTAAAGAAAAAGCTAAATTAACAAGGGCATTAAATTTGATAAAAGTTGCAAAAAGAATAAAATAGATTAAGCGGGGTTAATCCCCGCTTTTTTATAAATGAAAAAATTTTTATTCCTGTTAATTATCACTTCAATTATTTCATTCCTTTTTCAAGGTAAAAGAGGCTTATGGGAGCCAGATGAAGGAAGATACGCAGAAGTTGCCAGAGAGATGGTTTTGAGCAATAACTATCTTATCCCAAAGTTAAATTTAAAGACTCATCTTTCAAAACCACCAATTACATATTGGGCAATTGCGTTAAGTATGAAAATTTTTGGAAAGAATGAATTTGCAGTAAGATTACCAAATAGCATTGCTTTTTTTTTTACAGTAGTATTTATTTTTTTAATTGCCAAATTAAAATTTGGATATGAAAATGGTATTATTGCAGGCTTAATCTATGCAACCAGCATATTCCCTTTTATTGGACTAAATATTGTTACAACAGATACAATTTTAACATTTCTTGTATGGTTGTATGTATTTTTTTATTTTAAAGAAAAATATATTTTAATGTGGTTTGCAATTTCTCTTGCATTTTTAACAAAAGGACCACCATGTTTTTTACCATTATTGGGAATTATACTTTCTAATCTTATAAATAAAGATTATTCAAAGATGAAACGAATCTTCTCCATAAAAGGTATTTTTTTGTTTTTAATAATTGGTGTTAGCTGGTATATTGCTGTAATTGTAAAAGAACCTCAAGCATTTGATTACTTTATAAAAAATGAACTAATTGGAAGAATTAAAGGAATTCACCATAGAAATAGTGGTACTTTTGATTGGTTAATGTATATACCAGTATTATTATTTGGTCTGTCGCCGTGGATATTTATGTATTTCAAAAAGCTAAAAAAAGTTTTTAAAGATTCAGATTTAAGAATTTTTTATTTTATAATTTTTGTTCCATTAATTATTTTTTGTTTAGTAAAATCTCGTTTACCACTCTATATTTTACCTTTAATGCCTGCTGTTGCAATAATCCTTGCTAAGTATTCAGAAATAATAGACAGTAAAATTTTTAAAATATCTATTATTACAACAATTATTCTAATAGCATTAAGGATATCTGCAGCATATTTTCCATATTCTAAAAATGATAGGCAAATTTATTTAGATTTAAAAAAATATATAAAAGAAAAGAAATTTTCACTAAATTTTGTTACTACAAGAGAATGGAATGGATTAAATTTTTATTTTAATCGGATCCCAGAATATCTATCATTAACAAGAAATAGAAAGTTAAATAGATTTTCTTCAAAAACAGTTATTGATAAGTTAAATGAAATTGGAAAAACACATAATTTAAATTATATTTTAATTTCTGATTATAAAAAAATTATTGCGTTTGAAAATATTTTAAATTTATATAAAGGAAAATTAGATTATAAAAAATTTAAAGCAAAAAGATTTAAGGTTTATAGAATAAAATGAATATTGAAGATGCACTTAGATTGCTTGAAGTAGAAGATGTTATATCAATAAAGATAGTAAAAGAAAAATATCGCGAATTACAAAAAAGATATCATCCAGATGTCAGTAAAGAAAGTAATTTGAATAAATTAAATGAAATAAATGAAGCGTATAAATATTTAATAAATTTTCTGGAAAATTTTAAATTTTCAATTAATGAGTTAAAAAGTCATATTAATGAAGAAGAAAAATTAAGAAGAAGATTTTCCAATGATTGGTTAAGTGGTAAAAATTTTTACGAGGAAAAGTAGAATGAAAATTATGTATATTGGTATTGGTGGATTTTTAGGAGCAATATTAAGATATGTTGTTGCAAGATTGTCAATGTATGCCTTTGGAAATGCCATTCCATTTGGAACTTTTTTTGTAAATGTGTTGGGGTCTTTTTTGCTTGGTTTTTTTTATACAATAACATTAGAAAAATTGTTTATTTCTGACTCGTTAAGGCTAGCCTTTTCTGTTGGTTTTTTAGGTGCATTTACAACTTTTTCTACTTTCAGTGTTGAAACTTTATTGCTCTTTGAAGATGGAGCTTATATGCTTGGACTTATGAATATATTTGCAAATGTTTTTTTAAGTCTTGCTGCAGCTTTTTTTGGAATTTATTTAGCAAGGGGGTAATTTAAATGCCACATCAAAGATTAGTTGGAAAACAAAAATTAATGAGAATTTTTATAGGTTCTGATGATACTTA
>JALVYZ010000107.1 GCA_027037705.1 bacterium
GCTTTTGCAAGACAGCGTCATCCTGTTATTGAAGAAAGATTAAAGAAATTATCAGAATTTGGAAATACATGTAAATTAAATAAAGTAGAGTATAATGATACTTCAATTGGAATAATTACTTCTGGTGTCTCATATCAATACGCAAAAGAAGTATTTCCAGAAGCTTCATTTTTGAAACTTGGATTAACTTATCCATTACCAGAAAAATTAGTAAAAGAATTTGCATCAAAAGTTGATAAAGTTTATGTAATAGAAGAGCTTGATCCATTTTTAGAAGAAGAAGTTAAATTGCTTGGAATAAATGTTGATAAAGGTAAAAATGTATTGCCTATTTGTGGAGAGTTAGATCAAGCAAAAATAAGAGAGGTATTTGGTTTTGATGGAAGTAAACCTCAACCAAAAGAAGGATTACCATTAAGACCACCAACATTATGCCCAGGTTGTTCTCATAGAGGATTATTTGTAGTTTTAAACAAGTTAAAATGTTATGTATCTGGAGATATAGGCTGTTACACACTTGGTGCCTTGCCTCCATTGAATGCTCTCCATTCATGTGTATGTATGGGAGCAAGTATAGGAATGGCTCATGGAATTAGCAAAGTATTAAAAACAGATGACATTAAAAACAGAGTTGTAGCTGTAATTGGAGATTCAACTTTCTTCCATTCTGGAATTACACCATTACTTGATATGATTTACAATAAAGGTACAGGTGTTGTCGTAGTTATGGATAATAGAATTACAGCTATGACAGGTGGACAGCCAAATCCTGGAATGGGTAAAACATTAATGGGAGAAGAGACTGTTGCAACTGATATAATTGAGCTTGCAAAATCATTAGGTGTTAAAAATGTTCAGGAAATAGACACATACAACTTAAAAGAAACCGAAGAAATTATAAAAGAAGCTTTGCAAAAAGATGAATTAACTGTTTTAGTTTGTAAAAAACCATGTGTGTTACAATATAAGGTATTTAAGCCTGCTTTAAAAGTTGATCAAGAAAAATGTAAAGGCTGTAAGGCTTGTTTAAAAGTTGGTTGTATTGCAATTGGAATGACTGATGTTAATGGTGAACCAAAAGCTGAAATAGATCCTACACTTTGTACTGGCTGTGAAGTTTGTATGCAAGTTTGTAAATTTGATGCGATTATAAAATAGTGCGGAGTGCAAAAATTTGAGTCTGGAGTGCGGAGTCTGGAGTCAGGAGTAATGTATTAAATAATAATACTTTTAGGCTCTTGATTACAGACACTGGACTTCAGGTTAATAACTCCAGACTCATGACTCCCGACAAAAAAATAAAGGAGGAAATATGAAAACATTTAATATAGTTATTGTTGGAGTTGGTGGACAGGGAGTAATTTTAGCAAGTAAAATTATTTCAAATGCAGCAATGGATGCAGGACTTGATGTAAAACAAAGTGAAGTTCATGGAATGAGTCAAAGAGGTGGAAGTGTTATAAGTCATGTTAGAATTGGGAAAAAAGTTTATTCACCGTTGGTTACAGAGGGTGAAGCTGATGTAATTTTAGCTTTTGAGAAGCTTGAAGCATTAAGATACTCTCATTGGGCAAAAGAAGATGGAAAAATTATTTATGCAGATACAAAAATTAATCCAAGCACAGTTGTAGCAGGTCTTGCACAGTATCCAGATGATGTTGACAAGCAATTGAGTAATCTAAAATGTCAAGTTATAAAAATTGATGCAGCAAAATTAGCTAAGGAAGCAGGCAATGTAAAAGCAGTAAATACTGTTTTAGTTGGTGCTTTATCAAAAATGCTTCCAGAAATAAAAGAGGAGACATGGAAAGAAGTATTGAAAAAAAGTGTTCCATCAAAAGTTTTAGAAGTAAATTTAAAGGCTTTTGATTTAGGTTGTGGAGCAATTTAATAAAACTATGTTTGAATTTTCTTGACAATAAAAGAAGAATTTGATAAATTTTTTTTGCTAATTAATTAAAATTTAAAAGGAGGTAAAAAAACATGAGAAAAAGAATTTTATTAGTGGCTTTGTTAGTGGTTTCATTGTTAATTCCATCATTTGCTTTTTCAAAAAACATTGCAAAAATTTTAGCTAAGTGGAAACCTAAATTTGATGCTAGAAAAGCTAAATACTTTTTTAGAGTTTCAAATGTTTCTCACCCTGTAATTCAAGGAATTAGAGCTGGTTACAGAATAAGAGATTTACTTTGGGAAAGAAGTAATGGACAGCTTGGGATGAAATATTATCCATTAAGCCAGCTTGGTGGTGAAGTAGAAGTTTTTAATATGCTTCAAACAGGAGCTGTTCAGGGAATGAGTATTTCATCTGTTGTTGCTCCAAACTTTGGACCAAGAATGGGAATAGTTAATTTGCCATTTGTTATCAATACCTTTAAAAAGTTAGATGCTTTTGCTTCAAACAAGGAATTATTCCAGCCATTTTTAGATGCAATGAAAGATAAAGGAATTATGGGCGTTGATATTACTGGTTATGGTTCATATGGTTGGGCTTCTACAAAACCAATTAGAAGTCTTGAAGATGCTAAAAAGATTAAAATCAGAATTGCAGAAGCTCCAGTTAACAAAGATATTTATCATGCATGGGGACTACATCCAGTTGTTATGCCATGGCCAGATGTCCAAATTGCATTAAAACAGCATGTAATTGAAGGTTTAGACCATACACCAATGGTTTGCTGGATTACAAAGAAATTTGAAGTATGTAAATATTACACATTTGTAAATTATGCTCAAGGTTTATTTATTTGGATTTTTAACAAAAAATGGTTTGATTCATTACCAGCTAATTTACAAAAAATATTCTTAGATACAATTCATGAAGAATGTGCTCACACAAGAAAATTAACAAAGAAACAGGAAGAAGATTCAATTGCAGCTGCTAAAAAAGCTGGTATTACATTTATAACATTACCAGATTCAGAAATTGCTAAACTTAAGAAATTATCAGAAAAAGTTTACAAAAGATGGGCTCCAATTATTGGTGAAGATTATTTCAAAAAAGTTAAAGCTTATATGGATAAGTTAGATTAATTTTAACAATCTGGAGTCAGGAGTCTGGAGAGTTAAAAACTTCAGGCTCCACTCCTCACCTCCACAATAAAAAAAGGAGATAAAAATGGAGTTTTTGAGAAAATGCGATAAAATTCTGACAAAAGCTGAAGAGATTTTATTGTTTACTGTAACTATGATCGGTCTTATTGTATTATTCGTGGCAGTTGTATTAAGATATACAATTAACTATACACTTTCTGAAGCAAGTGAAATAATGAGAGAAGTTATTATTATTTCAACTTTTATTGGATTAAGTTTAGGAACAAAAAATAGAGCACAATTAAAGATTGATATTTTACCTCAACTTTTTCCAAAATTAAAAAAACCTCTTGATTTAATTTGTAATGTATCAATATTTGTTTTTGGTCTTATTATTATCTACTATGGAGCTCAGATGGTTAAACAACAGGCAATTACGCATCAAAAAACAATTCTTTTACAGATTCCTTTACAATATTTATATATGGTGCTTCCTGTTACAGGCGTTTTACTGGTCATTCGTTCATTACAGGTAATTTATGAAGATTTTTTTAAAAAAGAAGAAGTGAAAGAGATAAAAAAAGATTAAAGGAGTAATAAATGTTAGAAGCTCACTATGGTATATATGCAACTATTGCTGTAATATTATTGGGGTTAATGTTTTTAAGTGTTCCTATTTTTATTTCTTTATTTTTTACTGGCTTAATCGGATGGACATTGTTTGGTCATTATCCTCCACTTTTAATGGCACAGGCTTTATTTAGAAGTATGGATAAATTTGCCTTAGTTGTTGTTCTTTACTTTGTGTTGTGTGGCAATATTATGACACGGGGTTCTATTGTGGATAGGTTGATCAAGGTTGCTAATGTTACTGTTGGATGGTTACCAGGTGGATTAGGGATGGTTGGTGTTGTTGCATGTGGATTATTTGGAGCAATTTCAGGTTCAACTGTTGCGACAGTTGTTGCTATTGGCGGTTTTATGATTCCAGCATTATTAGAAAATGGTTATGATGAAAAATATACTCTTGGAATTATGACTACTTCTCCAATTCTTGGAATTATTATTCCTCCAAGTATTTCAATGATTCTTTATGCAATGATTTCAAATGATTCATTAGAAGCTTTATTTATGACAGGATTTGTCCCTGGAACATTAATTATAATTGCATTTAGTATTTATTCATATATAATAGCAAAAGCAAAAAAATTTCCTTTAAAACCAAGGCCTGATTGGACTGAAATAAAGGCAGCATATAAAGAGGGATTTTGGGCATTATTATTACCTGTAATTATTTGTGGTGGTATCTTTTCTGGTGCTTTTACTGCTACAGAAGCAGCAGTTATAGCAAGTGTTTACGCATTTATAGTAGAATTATTTATTTATAAAGATATTTCTTGGAAAGATGTATTTACTGTAACTTCATCATCTGCTGTAACCTCTGCAGTATTATTGGCAGTTGTTGCAGGTGCTACCTGTTTTGGGAAGTATTTAACAATCCAGCAGATTCCAGCAATCATTACTGAAGCTGTTGTTTC
>JALVYZ010000108.1:0-2500 GCA_027037705.1 bacterium
GTCTCTAGGATATACGAAAAAACTTTCGGTTTATGCAAAGATAGTGACAATTATGCTTATGTTTTTAGGTAGGGTAGGGCCTTTAACATTAGTTATGGGGTTAAGGTATAAACATAGAAAAGCGGTTTATAAATTTGCAGAAGAAAATATTATGATAGGGTGATAAAGATGAAACAATTCGCTGTTGTAGGATTAGGTAAATTCGGTTTTTTTCTTGCCAAAAGATTACATGAACTTGGTAAAGAAGTTATTGCCATAGACAATGACAAAGATAAAATCCAAGCTATAAAAGATTTTTCTTCCCAAGCAATCCTTGCAGATGCAACCGATAAAGATGTATTGGATGCAATCGGCTTAAAAGATGTTGATGTTGTGTTTGTATCAACCGGTGGGAGAATGGATATAAGCATTTTAACAACTTTTTATTTAAAAGAGTTAGGTTGCAAAAAAATAATAGTAAAAGCTCTTTCTGCTGAACATACGGTTATACTTGAAAAAATTGGAGCTGATAAAGTTATTTTTCCTGAAAAGGATATGGCATATAATTTGGCTTCAACAGTTACAGAGACAAATATTATAGAGTCGTTTTTTTTGGGAGAAGATTTCAGTATAGTTGAAATGATAACTCCTGATGTTTTTATAGGTAAGCAATTAAGAGAATTGGATTTGATTAACAAATATAAAATTCAAGTTGTTGCAATCAAGGATCAAGTAACAGGTAAAAGTAATATTATTCCGGGAGCAAATTATAAATTATGTAAAACCGATATTTTAATTATAGTTGGTAAAAACGACAATATTAAAAGGTTTGAAGAAGAAACAAAATAGGATATAAATTTATAGAAAAAATTTTAAGTAGGAGGATTGTATGAAAAAAATAAAGAATTTGTTTTGGATAATAGGATTCATTTTAGTATTTTCTATCTCTGCATTTGCTAAAAGTGTTGATTTTGTTACAGCTGACAAAATAGCAGTGAGTTGGCTCAACTATTTAAATACTTCAGACAAAATAAAAGATAGTAAGGTTATTGATTATAATAATAAACATATAGCATATTTATTTAATTTATCTCCCAGCGGATTTATAATTGTTCCTTTTGATGATATCCTCCCACCTATAAAAGCATATTCCCTTACAAATAATTATGTAATTCATGGGAAAATATTTCCCTTAATGTTGGAAAAAGAATTATATACATTAATATATTCGAATAAATTTAGCAGACTTGCTTTTGGTAATAACAAAAAGATTTGGGATATGCTTTTAAATGGAAATACATTTTCATCGACATCACAAGTAGGCCCATTATTAACGACAACTTGGGATCAAGCACCGTACTATAATGAAAAAATGCCTGTTTGTTCAAATTGTAGCAGTGAAGCTAACGGGCATTATCTTGTAGGTTGTGTAGGAACTGCTTTAGGACAAATAATGAAGTACAATCAATGGCCTGACCAGGGCAGGGGTTCAAATTCTTATACTGATAGTAGTTCTGGAGTTTACAGAAGTGCAAATTTTGAAAATAGTAAATATGATTGGTCTTTAATGCCTAATATGCTTGACTCGACATCCTCTCAATCAGTAATAGATGAGGTTGCCTCATTGCTTTCTGATATCACTATAGCTGTAGAAGCCAAGTGTGAATCTTCTGCGACAAGTGCTTCAGATTTTTCTGCTGCTGATGCTTTATATAAATATTTTAAATATATGCCGACCCAATATGTACAAAGGACCGATTTTTCGTCAGATGATAATTGGTTTAATATTTTTAAATTAGATTTAGATAATAAAAGAGTTTCTCTGCTTGGTTTGGATAGTTCTTCTCTTGGTGGACACGCTGTTGTTGTTGATGGATACAAAATTGACGGTAGTTTAAAGCAACTTCATTTAAATATGGGTTGGAGTGGCAATGATACAAGTTGGTATGCTTTAAATAATATTGTGACATCTCAAGCTGATTTTGATAATGTTTTAGGGCAAGATGGAGTTGTTGGAATCACAAAAGATACAAAAACCGATTATTTGTATTATTATGATGATGATAGTTCAGAATATACTTATGGTACTATCGGGTATGGACAGAATGAGGATTATGGTGCCGTAAAATTTGAACCGGATAGTTCAGGATATTTATCACATGTTGCTTTTTATATAGCATCACCTGATGTAAGTTATGAAGTTTGGATTTATGAAAGTAGTAGTGATATAAATAGTGCACTTTCCACGACACCTATTTTTTCAGCATCAGGTACAGCTACAACAACAGGTTGGCATTATGTTGAGCCTACTAATGCTAATATTTCTATAAGTTCAGATAAAAACTACTTTGTTGAGATAAAATTTTCTAAAAGTTCTTCAGAATCGGTATTATTAATTCCCGTGGATCCTGATGGCTCCGGTACGGGAAATTCATATATAGGAAATTCAAAATATAGTTTACAACAAAGAAGTGATTTCGATATTTTAATTAGGATGGGAATTAGTTCTACCAGTAGTAGT
>JALVYZ010000109.1 GCA_027037705.1 bacterium
AAATTCATTTTATATTAGTTCTAATACTTTTAGGTACTGCACCATACACAAAAATGATTCACATAATCACTGGTCCAATGAATCTATTTTTCAGAAACTTAAAACCAAAAGGTTATTTAAAAACTGAAAATTTGGAAGAAATGGAAGAATTTGGAGTAAATAATCTTGAAAGATTCACCTGGAAACAAATTTTAGATTTTGACGCATGTGTAAGATGTGGAAGATGTGCAGAAAATTGTCCTGCAAATCTAACACAAAAACCATTAAATCCAAAAGATGTTATCCAAAAATTAAAATCATATATGGAAAATTATGAAGAGAATAAAGAAGAAATAATTAACAACATTTTAAGTGAAGACGAAATATGGGCTTGTACAACTTGTATGGCATGTATGGAAAACTGTCCTATGATGATTGAACATATAAATAAAATAATTGATTTAAGACAACATCTTGTCCTTATGGAAAGCAAGATGAGTAATGAACTTCAAGTTGCATTCAGGAATATTGAGAACAATGGAAATCCGTGGGGTGTTGGACAAGCAACAAGAGCTGACTGGACAGAAGGTCTTGATGTCCCTATTATGGGAGAAATTGAAAAACCTGAAGAAATAGAAATATTATTCTGGCCAGGTTGTGCTGGTGCTGTAGATGATAGATATAAGAAAGTATCTGTTGCAATGGTTAATATTTTCAAAAAAGCAGGAGTGAAATTTGCAATTTTAGGGACAGAAGAGAAATGTTGTGGAGATCCAGCAAGAAAAGCAGGTAATGAATACCTTTACCAAAATATTGCAAAAGAAAATATTGAAACAATGAATAACTATAAAGTAAAAAAAATAGTTACAGCTTGCCCTCATTGTTTTAATACTCTTGCAAAAGACTATAAAGACCTTGGTGGAGATTATGAAGTTATACATCACACCCAATTTATTAAACAATTAATTGACGAAGGAAGACTAACTTTTGTTAAAAACTTTGATAAAAAAGTAATTTACCACGATTCATGTTATCTTGGAAGATGGAACGATATCTATGAAGAACCAAGAGAAATTTTGATGAGTGCAGGAGCTAAAGAGTTGCTTGAGTTTGATAGAAATAGAAGAAAAGGATTCTGCTGTGGTGCTGGTGGAGGAAGAATGTTTATGGAAGAGACAATTGGAGAAAGAATCAATAATGCAAGGGTAAAACAGGGATTAGAAAAAAATCCTGAATGTTTTGCTACTGTTTGTCCATTCTGTATGACAATGATTACTG
>JALVYZ010000110.1:0-666 GCA_027037705.1 bacterium
TTCCTTTACTTTGAAATTTATATCAATGTAGTTGGAATCCGGAGTCGGCGAGAAATCAAGGGTTACATTTTCAAAGTAGTTCAGATAAAACAGGTCTCTCTGGGATTTTATGGCAAGCGCCCGTGAAAAATAATTCCCCGGGATAAGGTCAATTTCCCGTCTTATAACCCTATCATAGGTCTTTGTGTTACCTTCGATATTCACGAGCCGCACCTTTACCCGGTTTCCCTCATGGATTTTGAATGTGATATCCAGAATAGAATCCTGACGAATGTCCTCAATTGGCGTAACATTAATGTAAAGATACCCTGAATCACTGTAGAGTTCAGAAATTCCTTCGATGGATTTATTAAGGAGTTTTTGTGAATAAGGTTTTCCGGGCTTGATTTTAATCTTTGAGAGCAAGAGAGAATCAGGGTATACCGTGTTGCCCTCAATGGAGTAATTTCCAAAAATAAATTTCTTTCCCTCGGTGATATAAACCGTGATATAAAGCCATTTACCCTCGTAGTCCATCTTTGTGGAATCTATCTTTGCTTCCGGAAAACCGTTGTTTCTGTATTTTTCAAGTATTTTTGCAAGGTCCTTTTCCCATTTTTCTTCTTCAAATTTCCCTGAATGAAACAGGGATTTTGGATGGGTTTTTAGTTTTTTCAAAAGAAATTT
>JALVYZ010000110.1:676-1257 GCA_027037705.1 bacterium
GTCTTTTATGCGTTTCTTCCATTTGAACATGTTGTAACCCGAAACAGGAGTTCCTCGTCTGAGGTTGAGACTATCTTTTAAGACTCCACTTTTGAGCTTTTTGTTCCCTATGAATGTCCAGGACCATAGGATAGGATTCTCTTTGATTTGAAAAATCAGCTTAACTCCGCCATCTTTGAGAGGTTGGGAGTAAACGGCAACATAATCGTAGAATTCAGACTGGACGAGTCTGCGGATGGTTCCAGAAATCACATCTGTACTGACAGTTGTATTAAGGGGAATGGGAATTGAGGATTTGAGGGCTTGCGGTGATGTCCACCGCAAGCCCTCAAATCCTATTTTTTCAACTTTATACCCTGTCTGTCCTAAGAGTAGAAAGACGAGTAGTGTTTTAACCAAGCTGGATTAACCTCCCTCTGCCACCCCCACGACGCTGGATGTCCCGGATTTAAATCCAAGTGTATCCTTCTCGTGATCGTAGTAAACTACTACTGTGTCTCCTTCTTTAATTTTACCCTGGAGGAGCACCTCGGAAAGAGGTTCCTCCACGTACTTCCTTATAACTCTTCTCAAGGGCCTTG
>JALVYZ010000111.1 GCA_027037705.1 bacterium
TGATACCTTTTTCTAAGAATTAAATTGATAAAAGCAAATGATCTAAGGTGCCATTTTCTTTCATGAACTTAGCAACATTATGAGAAGAAGTATCAAGCCAATGTATGATAAATCTTTTATTATCTTTTATATTATCTATATGAATTTGATCATATTTATTATTTTTACCCACATATACATGATGAATGGTTCCTCCATCACCTCTTAGTAGATTAAGATCTTTATAGGGTGCATTGACAATGCACTCTTTTTTAGAGTCAACGTTTTTGAATCTTTTGAATACTTCCTCATTCAAAAACGTTTGTGGTGCAAAACTTATCGTCTTTTCCGCACCAAGAAGAGAGCCATATAGTATTGCTGCAAAACCACCTGAACTGGAGCCGAGTGTAATTAATCTTTTTGTCGAAGGGGGAATTATGCTTTTTAAATACCCTACTGTGTCATCTACGTTATCGGAGATACCAAACAAACCACATTGGTACCATGCTTGGTTGAAATCTTTTAAAAAAATTATATTGTATCGATCTGATCCAGAAAGAGTTTTGAAAAACTCAGCTCTTGGCACACCTATCACCTGCCTCATACCGGCAAAGGACAGAAGTGTGATCTCCGCTCCTTTTATATCCAACTCCACAGGGCTCAGATAGCTTTTCTCAAATGGTTCCTTTTTAAGATGTATTTGGATAATCGCCTTGTGTATATCAGAGATTTTTTTTTCTAAATGATCAATCCTTTTTTTTTGTCTGTTCAGACGCATCATGAGTGTTTTGTTATCTATTTCCATTTTTTTCCTTTAATTATTTCTACATAAGTCATAATCAAACTTTAAAACCGTGATTGATAATGGCGAAATATGAAAAAATGAGTTTTGTTTAGACATCTTTTGTTTCATTTTTATAGGTTTATATAATTTTTTATTATTTTTTATTTCATAAATCTTTTTAAGATACGCAGGCATCTCTGAACGCAACTCTACTCTTTCTGTTGTTGATTTTTTGTTAACTATAAAAAGATTCAGTTCAGATACTCCACTACATCCCGCAACAGTATAGATCATATCATCATCACTTCGAGTATTTATCAAAAATCTCTCCATATTGTCTGAGAACTCTTTGAAAATATAATATGGGGATCTCCTCTGCATATTATTTAAAGTAAACATGGAACGTTTATCCTTAAACCTCAGCGGCCAATAATTTCCTATATCCACTCCTGCTTTTAGATAATCTCCTATCATTTCTGCCAAAGTAAGATT
>JALVYZ010000112.1 GCA_027037705.1 bacterium
CCATCACAAATCATTAAAACATTATCATCTAAAATATGTTCTTTTTCATCTAAAGTTTTAAATTTTTCACCTTTTTCTGCTGTTTTTACAATTATTTTTTTATCTTCAATAAAGTTATAATCAAATGCGTGTAAAGGTTGGCCTAATTCATACATAATGTAATTTGTAATATCCACAATATTATTAATTGGTCTCATTCCAATTGCTACAATTCTGTTTCTCATCCATAAAGGTGCTTCTTTAATTTTTACATATTTTATAATTCTTGCTGTATACCTTGGGCATAGTTCTGGATTTAAAATTTCAATATCCACATATTTGTTTATATCATCATCTATTTCATTTAATTTAAACTCTGGTAATTTAATCTTTTTATTATAAATTGCAGCAAGTTCTCTTGCAACACCAAGAATGCTTAAACAATCTCCTCTATTAGGGGTTATTTCAAATTCAATTACAGTATCAAATAAATTTAACTCATCACCAATAGATTTTCCAATGTTTAAGTTTTTAGATAAAATCATTATACCAGAAGATTCATTTGCAAGGCCGAGCTCTTTTTCAGAGCATAGCATTCCATATGAAGTTACTCCTCTGATCTTGCTCTTTTTAATCTTAAAGTCTCCAGGAAGTACAGCTCCAATTTTTGCAAGAGCGACAAAATCCCCTTTTTTCATATTTTTAGCGCCGCAAATTATATCAAAAGTATCAGTACCATCATAAACATTGCACAGTGATAATTTATCAGAATTTTTTACTTTTTCAATTTCAATAATTTTAGCAACAACAACATCTTTTAAAAATTCATTATGTTTTTCAACAGATGAGACTTCAAGACCTGATAAAGTTAATTTTTCAGCTATTTCTTCTGGTGATGCATCTATATCAATAAACTCTTTTAACCAGTTATAAGTAACTCTCATTAAAATTGCTCCAAAAATCTTATATCGTTACCAAAAAATAGTCTTAAATCATTTATTCCATATTTTAACATTGCAATTCTTTCAACACCCATCCCAAAAGCAAATCCTGTATACTTTTCAGTATCATAATTAACAGATTTAAAAACAGCAGGATGAACTTGACCACATCCTAAAATTTCAAGCCAACCAGTATCGCTACATATTCTACAACCTTCACCTTTACAAAATATACATTCAATATCAACTTCTGCACTTGGTTCAGTAAAAGGAAAGTAACTTGGTCTGAATCTTATTTTAATTCCTTTGTAGAAAATTGATTCAAGAAAATATT
>JALVYZ010000113.1 GCA_027037705.1 bacterium
ATTTGTATTTTTTGTGGTCTTTGTGAAGATGTCTGTCCTACTAAGCCTGAAAAAGCTATTAAACTTGCTGGTGGTGATATAGAAATGATTACAGATGGAACTCACGAAGCTCTTGATAATTTCTGGGTAAGAGTTGAAATTCCAGAAGAGTGGATTGAGAAAAAGAAAAGAGAAGAAGAAGAAAAAGCTAGAAAAAGAGCTGAAATGATGGCTAAGAAAAAAGCAGAGGCTGAAGCTAAGAAAAAAGCGGAAGCTGAAGCTAAGAAAGCTGAGGCTAAAAAAGAAGAGGGAGAAGGAAAATGAGTGTTTTAATTTTGGTTTTAGCAATAATTTTAGCAGTTATGAGCTTAGCTCAAAAAAATACTGTAGCTTCAGTAATTGCTTTTGTTGGTATGATGTTTTTACTTGGGATTTACTATATCACTTTAGATGAAAAACTTTTAGGACTATTTCAAATTTTCGTCTATACTGGTGGTATTGTTGTATTAACTCTATTTGGGGTTACTGTAATTGGTGCTAAATTCCCAGATTTTAAAATAAGACCTTGGGCAGTTAGCGTTGTTACAATTGTAATTATTGGTCTTTTAATTGTGCCATTTTTACTTCCAGACATTCCAGAGCACGGAAAAGCAATTCCTCTAAAAGACCAAGTAAAAATATTTACAGACTTTTACTCTTTAATAGCAATCTTTATGGGTGTTGTAGCAGCTAGTGTGTTATATGGAAGTATTAGAATGCTACACACTCTAAAACACGGAAAGGAATAAAGATGGTGGGGTTTTATATTGATGCCTTAGCTGCTCTTATCCTTTTTGGAGTAGGGCTTTATGGGGTTACAAGTAAGAGTGATTTTTTAAAGATTTTCTTTTCACTTGAGATGCTTTTAAATGCAGTAATTTTAATTTTAGCAAGTGGGGCTTATCATTTTGGCTTTACAAGGGGATTAGCAGTAGCTTATGTAATTATTGTAATAGCTACTCTTGAAGCGGCAGCTGGTGTTTTAATCTTTATTTTAACTCATAGAATTACAGGTGAAATTATTCCAGATAACTTAAATAAGGCGGTGGAAGATGAATAATGCAGTATACATTCTACTAATCGCACCATTTGTCGGTTCGGCTCTAGCTTATATTTTAGGTAAAATGAAAAAACCTCTTGCGTTTTGGGTAGCAGAGTTTACAGGTGCTATTTTATTTTTAGCAAGTTTAGTTATTTTCTTTAAGTATTCAGATGCTCCAATTAATTTTGATATAC
>JALVYZ010000114.1 GCA_027037705.1 bacterium
AGTTAATTGATTCTCTATTACAACAACAAGGTCTATTTTTTTTAACATATCAATAACTTTTTGAGTTTGAGCCATATTTGTTACTAAATTTGTTCCATATACAAACAGAGCTTTTACCATTCCTCTATCTGTAAGCTCTGGAAGTGAATTTAAAAATCCCTCATATTTGTCTCCGAGAGGAAATCCATCTTTTTCCCCAGCACCATCAACTCTTTTAGCTTTTGGATACCTTGGGAAAGGATATCTTTTTACTCTTCTTCTTCCTTTTAACCAGAAGCCTCCTTTTTTACCATAATTTCCCATTAATGCATTTAAAATTGCAATTGCTCTTGCAAGATCAGTCTCTATTCCATATTTTGAATTTCTTCTTGGTGGAATTACAAGACAGGATGGTTTATTTGCTGCAAGCTCTCTTGCAATTGTTCTAATTTCTTCAGCTGGAATTTCAGTTTCTTTTGCTGCCCATTCAACTGAATAGTTCTTAATATATTCTTTTAATTTATCAAAACCTGTTGTTGCCTTTTCAACAAATTCTTTGTCATAAAGTTCTTCATCAATGATTACTCTTATCAATCCCAATGCTAATGCTGTATCTGTACCTGGTTTTATTGGAAGCCATTTATAAGCTTTTGCTGCAGTTGTATTAAATCTTGGATCTATGTGGACAAGTTTTCCACCTTTTTCTAAAAATTTTATTAATCTATATGTTTCTCCTACTAAAAGTGCTTCTAAATTATTTCTCCCAAAATTTATTACATATTTACAATTTTCATAATCATAAAGAGGAAAGCTTGATAGATGATGACCATAGGTGACATGCCATGCCACCTCTCTGGAGCCCTTTCATTGGGTCCAGCTTGCAGCATATATATTTCTTGAGCCCATTGCTTTTATTAAATGTTTAAAGTGAAGTCCTCCAAATCCATGAGATGCAAGATGAATTTTTTCAGGCTCATTTTCCATTAGTGGTTTTAATTTTTTTGCAATATAATTATAAGCCTCCTCCCATGATACCTTTCTCCATTTATCTTCACCCTTCTCTCCAGCTCTAATTAAAGGATATTTTAACCTGTCTGAATCGTATAATGCTGCTATACCTGAGTTCCCTTTTGCGCAGATTCTTCCAAAATTTATTAATGATTTTGGATTACCTTCAATTTTTTTAACAACTCCATTTACATTTTTTACCTTTAAGAGACAATACCAGAAACACATATTACAAATAGTATATGTCCATTTACCCTCTACATAAG
>JALVYZ010000115.1 GCA_027037705.1 bacterium
CGTGAGGTGGACTTTGTATATGTAGACGGCAAGCCTTTACCGATAGAGGTAAAATACAAAGAGCAGATAGACAAAAGGGATTTGAAAGGTATCATAGCTTTTTCGAAAAAGTTCAAAGTCAAAAGTGCAAAGGTACTGGCAATTACCACAGAAAGCGTTGAAGTTGAATCTAACGATCTTAAAATTGATATCGAACCATTGTATCTGTGGGTTTAACCATTAATGTTGTCCCCTGTCTATCCATATTATAAAAGTACGTGGGTAAACATTTTTAAGCTGGCTCATATCTGATGCCATTGGTGTTCCCAGAGATAAAAGTCTTTAATAATCCCAGATTTTGATAGATTTTCTAAAGCTTCCCTCAGTCTTTCTTTTAAACCCTAACTCCGTACAAATTAAGTAATATTTTATCTCAAAGATTTTTTGACCTTAAAATATTAACAACTTTTTATGGTTATTTTTCAGCAGAAAGCGAACCATTTGTCTCTATTTTTGGCAGTAATAGATGCAACATTTCTTATTACTTAATAAGTAATAGATAACAACGTCCTGATTGAGCTATCAAAAAACTGCATATAAGTTGAATTTTCTATGGAAACACGAGACATGTTCAAGTAATTGGACATCTTTATTACTTAAAAATTCCGGAGTTAGGGTTTAACCATTATTTTTTGAAGGAGCCCGTCGGGATAAGTTACAATAGACTCTGTACCCAACAACACTTGTACAATTCGTAATTTTTAGGGTCACCGTCTCCAATTCAAAAGCTCTGGGTTTGACAGTATAATGTAAGTATGGCAATATCTGAAATTCTAAAAAGAGCGCTTGATAAAGGTGTATTGGACGAGGGTGATTACTTCGATCTTCACTATTACCGCATCTCCGATGACATGGGCAAATACAAGCGGGGAACGGTGATATCTGGAGAAAAGGTCATCTTTAGTTACCCCTCAATTATGAGGATAATGAGGCTTCGTGAGGGGATTAAAGCTCATTTCAAGAAGCCATTTTTCGTCGAGGAAAAGGTGGATGGGTATAATGTTCGCATTGCAAAGCTAAAAGGCCATATAGTGGCCATTACGCGCGGTGGATTCATTTGTCCATTTTCAACAGACCGACTACGTGACTTCGCAGATTTTGAGAAATTCTTTAATGACAATCCAGACCTTGTCATTGCCGGTGAGATAGCTGGGCCTGAGAATCCTTATATTGAGGTTTACCCCCCATATATCAAGGAGGCTGCCCAATTCTTT
>JALVYZ010000116.1 GCA_027037705.1 bacterium
ATATCATTATGACCACTCCATTCAATTTCAAATGTAGTTAAAGGACATACCCAATAAATAATTGAGTATCTAACAGAATTGCCAATTTTGTAACAGATAAGAATTATTAGGAAAAAAGTTAAAATATCAAAAACAAAAAGCACAGATTTATAAAAGACCACAGAATAGCAGATTTTTGCAATTATTGAATTAAAATAAATTATAAATGGTGGATATATTGCTGGAAGATTTTTATGATTTATTAATGGAAAAATTTTATTATCTATTAGAAAAAATAATTCTTTTGAATTGGGAGATAAAATATATGGATTAAATCCATGATTAAAAACCTGTCCTTCCCATAAGTATCTGTAAATATCATCTGAGAGTATGGGAGATTTAAATACAAATAAAAATTTTATTATTAAAATTGAAATAAAAAGGATGAAAATTTCATTGTTTGACAATCTTTCAATATTTTTACAAATAAAAAGGGTAAAAATGATAATCAAGGTATACCAGAGGATAAAGTAGTGGAAAGAAAAATTAAAAATGAAAAAAAGAGGTAAATAAAATAAAAATAAATAATTTAAATTTTTCAATTTAAATATTTTTAATTTGTTGATATAAATCTAAAAATTCATTAGGTGATAAAATTTTTATTTCATAATAATTTTTTAAATTTAATAAATGTTTATCTCCTGAAATAATATATTCACAGTTTAAAGCCACAGCACATTCTATAAATTTCTTATCATCTTCATCTTCAATTTCTATATTTAAATGAGGTGGATTTGCTATGTATAAAGAATTGTATGTTAATTTAAACAAACTTAATAATTCTTTTAAATTTTTAACATCTTTTTGACCAAATCTTTTTAAAACGAATATATATTCTTCAATTATTGGATTTGACAATCCAACAGTCAATTCCCCCTTTTTCCATAAATCAATAATTTTTCTGGGTTTTCCCCCGTAAAATGAAGAAACAAAAACATTGGTATCAATCACAACTTTTAACATTTTTCTCTTTTCTTATTAAATGAATCAGTTCATCCATTCTACTTTCATCTACTGGATTTAATTCCTCACCAATTTTTCTCCACAAATCATCAATATAATTTTCCATATCTCTCTCTTTTACATATTTTTCAAGAAGTTCTCTAATAACTACACTCAAATTTTTACCTTCTTTTTGAGCAATTGTTTTTACTTTGTTTTTTAAATTTGAAGGTAACTTTATCAATACCTGGGATGTTGTCATTGTAAAATCTCCTTAATTGTATATGTAATATATACGGCATATACTTAAATATGTCAATTTTATTTTATAAAATTTTTTTATAATCTCTCAATATTTTATAAAAATTTTCAATTTGACATAAAATTCACATTTCTTTATTTTCAACCCTATGATTTTTGATAAAATTAAAATTATTATTCCAGTCTTAAACGAAGAAAAATCTATTCTTAAGGTTATCAATTCTTTACCTGAAAAATATAGGAAAAACGTTATCGTAGTGGATAATGGCAGCACAGATGGAACTATTGAATTATTAAAAAAAAATAACATTGATTTTATCCTTGAAAACAAAAAAGGATATGGCTCAGCATGTTTTAAAGGAATAGAATTTTTAAAAAAAGAATATCCAGATACTGAAATTGTAGTTTTTTTAGATGGGGATTACAGTGATTATCCTGAGGAAATTGAAGATATTGTTAATCCAATAATTTATGAAGATTATGATTTTGTAATTGGAGTGCGTAAAAATAAAAATGCATTAACTATCCAGCAAAGATTTGGAAACTATCTCGCCACAAAGCTAATAAAAATTTTCTACAATTATTCATATCAAGATTTAGGACCATTTAGAGCAATAAAATTTAAAAAATTACTTGAATTAAATATGAAAGACAGAGACTTTGGCTGGACAGTTGAGATGCAGATAAAAGCAGTAAAAAACAATTTAAAGATAAAAGAAGTTCCTGTTTCATATAGAAAAAGAATTGGGAAATCAAAAATAAGCGGAACAATAAAAGGAACTCTATCAGCAGGATATAAGATTATTTTTGTGATTTTTAGATTATTATATAAAAACGAAGGCCGAAGGTGGAAGGTGGAAGGATGAAAGAAAATTTTAATTCAAAATCTAAAATTATTTATCGCATAAACGCATATACGCATTCACGCATTTACACATTTACGAACCACGAATCCCAAATCACGAGTCCCGAACCACGAATCACTAGTCACGAAAAATAGGAGGAAATTATCATGAAAAAAATTTTATTGGCAATTTTATTAATTTTTTCGAGCTTAAATTTTTTATTTTCAACAAATATATCTATTAAAAAACCAGTTACTTTTTATTATTCAAATGACAAAATTCAAGATTTAATTGATTATGCAATAATTGATGTAACAGATGAAATTAAAAATTCAGATGACCCTTTTATCAAACAAAAATTAATAGATAACATTGTAAAAAAGGTTTGTGATTATTTAACCTCTAAAGGATTTATTATTCCCACAACTCCACCTTTATACATACCATCACCTGATAATGCTTCAATGCTCTTTGGTGTTCCTATTATGGATTTTCAGAAGTCTCATTTATTTTATTCATATCCCTCATGGTATACAAAACCAACTGATTATGAAGGCACAAGAATGATAGAAGTTATTGATAAAGATTTTGAAAAAAAGGCAATTTCAATAAATGAAGCTTCAGTTGTTGGATTGCCATTAAAACTTTTATTTTTAATTTCACCATTTTCAATTGGCAATATTCATAAATATTACCTTCATGTTGCAATGGTTGAACCTGTTAATTATTTAAAAAATTTCTTTAATCCTTCTCAAGAATTAATACAATTATTTAATTCGGAAAAAAACAAAATTTTAAATGATATTAGGGATGCTATCATTGATGTAAATGATGTACGCTTTGAAAATATATATCCAAAATATTCTAAAAGTGTAAATATCCCTTCAATTATTAAAATAGCTGAAATTAGTAATGTTCAAATAGAAACATTTGTTAATAATTTTTTAAAAACTCCAGATATACTAACAAAACTCCCAAAAGATTCTTTAAACATAAACGACCTTAATAATTCAATTTCCACCTTCAGCCTTCAACCTTCAACCTTTGATTTTGTATGGGTAAGATATGTTAGTCATAATCCCAATGATCCTAATTTTCCATATAACTACAATCCATCATTTTTAAATTCTCAACAAACAATAGTTACTGGAATTTTGAGTTTCTGCAGATTTATTCTTCCAACAAAAAATATATGGTTAATGTTAATGCCTGATGGGCATTCAATTAATTATCTTAGTATGATGATGCTAATGCCACAGATGACTCCATCAGATTTTAACCCTCCAAAAAGTGCACCAATGGAATTTTTAATTAAGAACAGCCTTGTTCATATTTATGCAAGATATTTTCCGGACAATCAGACAGATGAAAAATATATAAAATTTGAATATACCACCAATGATGGGGGAAAAATTTACCAGTTAAGTGTTTTTGACCCATACATTACAACTGCACTATTAACTTCTGGCCAATGGCATAAGCCTTTCAGTTATGTAAATATTTATTTATACGAATTTGACAATGGCTCAATTGGAATATATGCAAAAAATCCAGTTTATTTAATTGATAAGTACTACTCAGATGTAAGTGATGAAGTAATATTAAATAGAGCAAAATACTGGAATAATGATCCAACAACAATGTTTCATTTCCCAAAAATGAGTAAACAAGAAATGGGTGAATTCATGCTAAATAAGATAAGAACTTTAATAAACAGGACATTGAATTTTATGGGACTTAGGACTCAATGAAAGATTAATAATGAAAAATTGAATATAGGCGATAGGCTATGGGAAAAATATTCCAAAATTATTTATCGCATATACACATTTACGCATATACGCATTCACGAAAAAAAGGAGGTTAAGATGCGAAAGGCTTTTATTTTCCTATTTGCTATTTTTATTTTTCCTGTTTTCCTAAAAGCAGGAGCATGGACAATGCCAAAAGGACATGCTTATACAAGAATTGCTTTTAACTATTACTATTCTCATCAAAAATTTGCAGATGGTGGTTCAAGAGAAGATTTTTCATGGGATGGGAAATATAAAGATTACAATGTTGGTTTATATACAGAATATGGAATAACGGACAGATTAACTGTTTTAACTTCATTATATTACAAAAAAATAAAAAAAGAAGATGAATTTATAAGGATGACAACTTATGGAATTGGAGATATAGATTTAGGATTAAAATTCAATGTATTTAAAGGGAAAAAAGGAGTTTTTTCAATTCAGGGACTTGTAAAAATTCCAGAAGCTTATGATGAAGATGATGCTCTTCCTTTAGGTAATGGTCAGTATGATTATGAAATAAAAGCATTAATGGGATTCTCTTTGTGGCCTGCAATTCCAGGATATATGAATTTTGAATTTGGTTATAGATGGAGAAGTGAAGAACCAGCGGATGAATTAAGATATTTAGTAGAATTTGGAATGGATTTT
>JALVYZ010000117.1 GCA_027037705.1 bacterium
AAAATTTTTCTTTCTTTTTTTACTGCTCTTAAAGGATATATCAAATTATTTTTTTTTATTGATTTAACCAATTCAAGATGATTTTCTATAAAAAAATCTTTTTTTAAAAATTTTAACTCTTCAATTTCAGAAATATCAACTAATTTTATATTCATCTAAAATTCTCCTGTAATATTCAGCTTCTTTAATTTTTTTTCTTTTTAATAATCCATTTAAATATATTTCACATTTTTTATTTAATATTTCAATAACTTTTTTTCTTTTAGCTTCGTCTAAATTATAATTTTTCAATAGCTTTAGTAAAGTATAAATTCTATATTTATCTAAACCTTTTAATCTTGATAGTTGATCATCCTGACCATTTCTTTTTACAATTAATTTTTCATTTAATAAACCTATTTTATATTTTAAACTTGCTCTAAGCCATAGGTCATAGTCTTCACAAGCAGGCATATTTTCATCAAATAAACCAATATCATCAAAAACTTCTTTTTTTATTAATACTGCAGATGGACTTACTATACATAATTCAAGAGATTTTTCAAAAATATCTCCTTCAATCTTTTGATGTTTTTTTTTGGGATTTACAAATTTTCCTCTTCTAATCCAAATTTCATCAGTTTGACATATTTTAAATTTTTTTTCCAACATATAAGTAATTTGCTTTTCAAGCTTATTAGGGAGCCAATAGTCATCTGAATCTAAAAATGCAATATAATCACCTTTTGCTTTTTTTATCCCATAATTTCTTGCATAACTTACTCCGTAATTTTTTCTTAAGTAGTAGTATGACACTCTTTTATCCTCTAAAAATTTTAGAACAGAAAAAAAAGTCTCATCTTTAGAGTTGTCATCTATAATTAATAATTCTAAATTCTTATAAGTTTGAGACAAAACTGAATTAACTGCAGTAGGGAGGAATGCTTCTCTATTGTATACTGGAATTATTACAGAGACAAGCATTTACTCTATTTGAGAAACAAAGTCTTTTATATATTTTATTCCTGAAAAAATGGTGTAAAATGTTGCAATTGTTATAAAGAAAAGTCCCACAGCATGGCTATTTATACCAAATAGAGGATAATAAATTAATAAACAAGTTAAACTAACATTTTGGAAAAGAGTTTTATCTTTGCCAAATTGACTCGCTGAAATTATAATCCCTTGAGAGCTTGCAACTGCTCTTAATCCTGTAATTGTAAATTCTCGTGCAATAATTATTAATGGAAAAATTACAGGAACTCTATGAAGTTTAACAAGTATAATTAAAACTGAAATTGTTAATAGTTTATCTGCTAATGGATCAATAAGTTTACCAAAGGTACTCACAAGATCATATTTTCTTGCAATATAGCCATCAAGTAAATCTGTAATTCCAGCTATAACAAAAAGTATTGCAGATATAAGACTTGTTATTTTTGTATCAAAAGATACCAAAGATATAATTGGGATTATTAAGATTAACCTTATTATAGTAAGAAGATTTGGCAGATTATAAATTTTTTTCATTTAGTTTTAAATCTTTATACAAGGAAATAACCTTATTTACATATAATCTTGTTTCTCTGTATGGTGGAATCCCTTTATATTTTAAAACTTTATTTTCACCTGCGTTGTATGCTGCTGTAGCTAAGATAATATTATTATTAAACATTTTTAGAAGATATTTTAAATATTTGGCTGCTCCATAAATGTTTTGTTTTATATTATAAGGATTTGAAATACCAAACCTTTTTGCTGTTTGAGGCATTAATTGCATAATTCCAATTGCGCCTTTATTAGACTTTGATGCATGATTAAAATTTGATTCTACCTTTGCTATAGCAAGTAATAATCTGTAATCTAAGCCAAACTTCTTAGCTGTTTCTTTTAGCAATTTTTTTATCTTTCTATCTACAACAATCTTTTTATTTTTTCTTGTCCTTTTTGTTCTAATTATTTTAATTGATTTAACATTTTTCATAAGATGAGAGGTATATATATTAGTTAATATAATTCTCCCATCATTTTTTTTAATAATATAAACATCTGCATATGATGTTAAACTTCCAATTATAATTGTAAATATTAATAATATCAGTAATCTTTTCATTTTTCCCATAAAAAAACCGCCAAAATTAGTATATATTTTGGCGGTTGTCTCTTTCATTGTTATTTTTATTAAGCTCTATTAATTCTTTCTTTTAATTCTTTTCCAACTTTGAAAAATGGTAATTTCTTCTCAGGTACTTTAATTGGTTCGCCAGTTTTAGGATTTCTTCCAGTATAAGCATCATATTTTCTGTTTTTAATACTTCCAAAGCCTCTTATTTCTACCTTATCATCCTTTTTTAAAGCTTCTGTCATTGAATCAAATACAATATCCACTACCTCTTCTGCAATAACCTTTTTAATATTCATTTCTTCTGCTAATTTTTTTGCAATGTCTGACTTGTTCATTGCTCCTCCTTAAAAATTTTTTAATTTTAATAATACCTTAAATCTAATTTGTCAAGTAAGTTCTCCAATTAAATCATAATTTTTGAAGTTTTTTATTTTAACTTTATATATTCCAGGCTTATCTACAAAGCCTTTATTGATATAAACTTTTCCATCAATATCAGGTGCTTGAAAGAATGTTCTTCCACATAACAAAAGATTAGATTCAGGGCAATAGCCTTCTATTAAGGTTTCTAATTCTTTATTTTTTAGGCTTCTATTTATTTTGTTTACTATTTCTTTTTGAATTTTCAAAATTTTTTTAAATCTTTTATTTTTTTCTTTTTGTGATATTTGACCTTGAAGTTTACTTGCCAATGTTCCTTCTTCTTTAGAATATTTAAAACATCCCAAGTTGTAAAATTCAATATCTTTGATAAAGTTTAATAAATTTTTAAAAGCATTTTCATCTTCTTGAGGAAAACCAACCATTACAGTTGTTCTTAAGAAAAGATGTGAATAATCATTTTTAATTTTATAAAAAAGGTTTTTTAAATCTTTTTCTGAAATTTTTCTATTCATTAATTTTAAAATTTTATCATCAACATGCTGAATTGGAATATCAAGGTAAGAACAAAATTTTTCATGTTTAGTTAATTCTAATAATTCATCTGTAATTGTATCTGGATAAAGATAAAGTACTTTTAGCCATTTTAAAGAGTTGATATTTAAAATTTTTTCAATTAATTTTTCAAGATTTGTTCCATCTTTTAAGTCTATTCCATATCTTCCTGTGTCTTGACTAACAAGTATTATTTCTTCTACCCCATTATCAGTTAGTTTTTTAATTTCTTCTAAAATATCATTCATAGGACGAGAAAAATATTTTCCTTTTATTTTAGGAATTATACAGTATGAACAAGCATTTGAGCATCCTTCTGAAATTTTAACATATTTTGAAATAGAATCAAAAAATCTTTTTAATTTTGAACTATAGATAAATTTTTTAAAATTTTTGAAAGGTTTATTTCTTATATATTTTAAAATATTAATATAATTGTATGTGTTAAAAAATTTTTCAACTTCAGGGAGAAGTTCTTTTAATTTTTCTTCTCCATATCTACTCACAAGACAACCAGCTACTATTATTCTTTTTTTGGTTTGTGCAACATTCAAAATAACATCGATTGCTTCTTCTACAGCTTCCTTAATGAATGCGCAGGTATTTATTATCACAATATCTGAATCTTCGATATTAGGTATTATTTCAAAATTTTTTTCTTTTAATAATGAAGCAAGGATTTCTGAGTCTACTTCATTTTTAGGACAGCCTAAGGTGATGATAGAGATTTTCACTTTGATCTTGCCTTAATATCAGATATATTAATTTTTACCAATTTTTTCATTAATTTTTTTGTATAAAATTCATCATTTTTTGTTGCGATTTTTCTATTTGAAATAATATTGTATTCTATTATTAATGATTGAAACTTTCTTAATTTCTTAATGAACTCATCTTCATCTGAAATTTCTTCTAACATATCTCTTAATTTAATTATTTCACTTTTTAATTGAAGTTCTTTTGGAAGAACATTAGCATTTTTTAATATATGATAAGCAATTCTCAATGTTTCTGGGACCTTAAAATACTCAGAATTATCTACTTTTTTTCTAAAAAATTTATTTTTTGAAAAATCTTCTTTTTCAATCCAATCTTTAATTTTTTCTTCTGCAATTTTCTCAAAAAACAACATTACTTTTCAATTTTATAATCAATTAGTTCTTTTATAATATCTATTGCTTTATTTTCTGAAACTTTACTAAAGTTTATAACTAAATGATAAAGAGAAGGATCTGACCAATCCACATTATAATATTTTTTTATATAATTTTTTCTGATTTCATCCATCCTTTTTATTGTGGATAAAGCACCTTCTCTTGTTGTTCCTTTTTTCATAAGATTTTTAACTCTATCTTCAATTGAAGCAATAATTTTTATGTGATAAGCATTTGGAAAGTCTTTTAAAATACATTGACTTCCTCTACCTACAATTATTGATTTATTTAGTTTTGCAAAATCAATAATTGTTTCTTCAATATATTTAACTAATTCATCTATATCAGGGACTTTTTTAGAAATTCCGACAATTTTTTTTATAAAATCATTGCTAATAAATTTGTTTATAATATCAATTTTATAACCTATTAATCCTTCAAGTGCTTTTAAGTCTTCTACTGATATGCTACTCATTTCTGCTACTTTTTGGAAAATTTCTTTATCAAAATAAGCATAATTTAATTCTATTGCCAATTTTCTTGCAAATTCAGCACCACCACAACCATATTGCCTTGAAATTGTGATTACAGCCATTGATCCCTCCTGAGTTAGAGTAATTTAATATTATATAAAAATCTTGAAAATATCAATAAAAAATAGTAAGAATTATAATAAATGTAAAAGGGGGATTTTATGAAATCTTTCAGGAAAGAATTATGGTTTAACACAAAAAATAAGATAGAATTTATAAATATTACCAGAGAAGTTGAAAAAGCTGTTGAAGAAAGTGGAATAAAAGAAGGATTATGCCTTGTAAATGCGATGCATATTACAGCAAGTGTATTTATAAATGATTATGAATATGGTTTAATTGAAGATTTTAAAAGATGGCTTGAAGAACTTGCACCTTCTAATCCAATTTCATTGTATAAACATAATTTAACAGGAGAAACTAATGGAGATGCTCACCTAAAAAGACAAATAATGGGTAGAGAAGTTGTTGTGGGAATAACAAATGGAAAATTGGATTTTGGACCATGGGAACAGATTTTTTATGGTGAATTTGATGGTCAGAGAAAAAAAAGAGTATTAATAAAAATAATTGGAGAATAGAATGAGTAAATTATTGTGGGCCCCTTGGAGGATAGAATATATAGAAAAAGATAAAGAAGAAGAGCAAGGGTGTATTTTTTGTGAAAAACCTAAACAAAATAAAGATAGGGAAAATTTAATTTTATTAAGAAGCGATTACTCATTTATTATAATGAATAGATATCCTTATAATAGTGGACATTTAATGATTGTACCTTATGAGCATAAAAAGGATTTTGAAATGCTTAATAATGATGAAATAATAGATATTAATAATCTTATTAGAATTGCAATTAAAGTTTTAAAAGATGTTATGAAACCAGATGCTTTTAATATTGGTATTAATTTGGGAAAATCTGCTGGTGCAGGAATTGATGAACATCTCCATTATCATATAGTTCCAAGATGGAATGGTGACACTAATTTTATGCCAGTAATTTTTGATACAAGAGTTGTTCCTGAAGCTTTATTTAGGACTTATGATAAATTAAAAGAAAAAATAGAAAAATATTATGAATCTATTTAAAATTTCAAAAAATAAAATTTTAGATATAAAAGATTTTATTAAACAAGGAGAATTTCAAGTTATTGAGGATAATATTGATCATTTTTTTGATAAAAAATTTTTAAAGGGAAATTTCTGGATCAAAGGAGATATATTATCAGGGACAGAGCTACAAATAGATGGTAATCTTCAAGTTGAAGGTGTTGTGGAAAAAGTTAAAATAAAATGTAATGGAGATGTGATCATAAAAAATGGTTTTTTAGGACAAAATGAAGGTTATGTAGAATGTAATGGTAATTTTTATGCAACCTACATTCAAAATAGTTCTGTTAAAGCAAATGAAATAATCATTGGTGATAGTGTATCTAATTCAAATATCATAGCATTACATGGTCTCATAGTTCATGGGAAAGGAAAAATTATTAGTGGTAATTTTTATGCAAAAGATTATATTATTGCAAAAGAAATAGGTTCTTCAAGTTTAACTAAAACAAATTTAAAAATAGGTTATGATTTTTTGAGAAAAAGAAAAATTGAGAAGATAAAAGAAAAGCTTGTAGAATTAAAATTAAATATTGATGAAAATGAAGAATTGTTTAGAAATATATTTAAAAAAATTGACTATCCTGAATATGAAATTGATATTATAATTAAAAACATTACAAACTTTGATGAATCAAATATAAAATTATTAAAGTTGTTAGAAAATATACAATTAAAAGAGGAATTTGAATTTCTCAAAGAGGAATTAGAAAGAATTAATACCAGAGACATCGCAAATTTAGATGCTTTTTTAAAAACAAATATTATACATCCTGGTGTTAATATATCAATTTTGGACAAATCAATTTTTATAAATAAAAAGTTGGAAAAAGATGATATAATTATGATTAGAGAAAATGTTAATGCTTGGAAATTATTATTAGAAGATTTGAGATAAAATGAGTGAAGAAAAAATTAATCAAAATTTAAGAGAATTTTTTAGGGTTGATTTAAAAATTCCTGTATATGTAAAGAAAATTTTTTATATAAATAAAGAAAATAGATATGCAACAACTGAATGGAAGACTTTTTTTAGCAAAGATATTAGTGGAAATGGAATTTTTTTACTTAAAAATAATTATATTTCATTTGAAAAAGATGACTTTGTTTTAATAAAATTTGATTTAAATAATGATGATAATTATATTTATATTATTGCTCAATTGGTAAGAATAGACGAAGAGGGATATGCTTTTAGATATATTTTAGTAAATGAAAATAAAGTTGATGAAATTGTTAGAGAATTTTTAAAATTAGATTATGAAAAACATCTCAAAGAATCAAAAAACCTATGATGAATTCTTAAGTACTTATCAAGTATTAAAAACTGATATCCAATATCTTAAAGGAATAGGTCCTAAAAGAGCATTTCTTTTAAAGTCTTATGGAATAAAAACATTTTATGATTTTTTATATTTTTTTCCGGTAAATTACTTAGATTATACAAAAATTTTGAAAGTAAAACAGACAAAAAAGGATAATTTTGCAAATTTAATTGTTTATTTTAAAGAAATTAAAGAAGTGAGATATTATACAAGAAAGATTGCTCAAGCAATTTTTTATGATGAAACAGGAGAGATGGTTGTAAAATGGTTTAATTATAATATTTATTATTTAAAAAATTTTTTAAAAAAGGGAAAACTTTACTTCTTGTCAGGCAAAGTTTCTTATTTTAATTTTTACAAAGAAATGGTTCATCCCCATATTGAAGAAGCAGATAATTTTAAAAAGGGAATTGTTCCTGTTTATAGAGAATTTAAAAATATTTCACAAAAAGTTATTAGAGGTGCGATAAAGAATCTACTTGATAAAATAAAAGGGAAAAATTTTGAATATATTCCTAATTTTATATTGGAAAAAGAGAATTTGCCTAACATTTTAGAATGCTTTTTTAATTTGCATTTTCCTGATGTTAGTGAAAACATTGAGAAATTAAGAAATTTTCAATCAAAGTGGCATACAAGATTAATCTTTGAAGAGTTTTTTTTCTTAATGTTAGCTATTGCAAAAGAAAAATTAAAAAAGGAAGAAATAATAACAGAGCCTTTGGAGTATAAAGGCTTTCTTATTGAAAAGTTTTTGAATCTATTACCATTTAAATTAACAAATGCACAAAGAAAAGTTTTAAGAGAAATATATAGTGATTTAAAGAGCAAAAGGATTATGAATAGATTAGTCCAGGGAGATGTTGGTTGTGGTAAAACTTTAGTAGCATTTATTACTTCATTGATGTTTATTGAAAATCAATATCAAGTTGCTTTTATGGCTCCAACAGAAATTTTAGCTGAACAACATTTTAAAAATTTAAAAAACCTTGCAAAAGAGTTAGATATATCAATTGCATTACTCACAGGGTCAACTAAAAAGAAAGAGAAAGACCTTATTAAAAAAGATCTTGAAAATGGCAAAATTAATATAGTTATTGGGACTCATGCACTAATTGAAGAAAATGTTAAATTTAAAAATTTAGGGTTAAATATTATTGATGAACAACATAAATTTGGAGTTAAACAAAGATTAAGTTTGAAGTTAAAAGGAGAAAAGGTTCATACTTTGATAATGACTGCGACTCCAATACCAAGAACTTTAACATTAACTATTTATGGAGATTTAGATGTTTCTGTAATTGATGAACTCCCTCCAGGAAGGAAACCGGTAAAAACATTTTGGTTTTATGAGAAGCAGAAAGATAAATATATTCCTTTTATAAAAAAAGAACTTGAAAAGGGACGGCAAGCTTATTTTATATATCCACTTGTTGAAGAGTCTGATAAATTAGATTTAAAAGATGTAATAAAAATGAAAGATGAACTTCAAAATATATTTGAGGAGTTTAAAGTTGAAATGCTTCATGGAAAAATGAAACCTTATGAAAAAGAAAAAATAATGGAAGATTTTAAAAATAAAAAAATTGATATTTTAGCATCAACAACTGTGATTGAGGTAGGAGTAGATGTTCCAAATGCAACAGTTATGGTAATTGAAAATGCTGAAAGATTTGGACTTGCACAACTTCATCAATTGAGAGGGAGAGTAGGGAGGGGAGCATCTCAGTCTTATTGTTTTTTGATTTCTTCTAATAGAATTAGTGATATTGCAAAAGAGAGATTAAAAATAATGTGCCAAACAAATGATGGTTTTAAAATTTCAGAGAAAGATTTAAAAATTAGAGGACCAGGAGAGTTTTTAGGCACAAAACAGTCAGGGTTGCCAGAATTTAAATTTGCTGATATTATAAGAGACTATAAGGTCTTATTAAAAGCAAAAGATAGAGCATTTGAACTTATCAAAATTGATCCAGAATTTGAAAAATTCCCTGAATTAAAAAAGATGTTTCAAGATTTTTTTGAAGAAAAAACTATTTTGGTAGAAACAGGATGATTGCTGTCATTGGTGATATTCATGGAGAATTTTATTGTTTTGAAAAACTTATAAATAAAATTATAAAAAAATATGAAATCAGAGAATTTATATTAATTGGAGATTTAATTGATAGAGGACCATACAGTAAAGAAGTTTTGGATTTTGCAATTGAATTAAAAAAAGATTATAATTTAATTTTAATTCTTGGAAATCATGAGGATATGATGTTAGATTATATTTTTAAAGAGAAAAGATATGGGGAAGGTGTATGGTTTTCAAATAATGGAGACAAAACAGTAAAGTCTTTTTCTGAAGTTTTATATAATAATATCTATTTTGAATATGAGGATATAAGTGAAGAGTTAAAAATAATAAGTGAAAAAGAGATAGATTTTTTAACTGAATCAAAGTTATTTTACGAGATTGTGATAAATGATAAAAAATATTTTTTTTCTCATGCAGGAATAGAATTTCCTGATATTTCCCCATATAATCAACTTGATTATGTTAAAGATGAATTTTATAAAAGAATAAAACATCCATATTTATGGGCAAGAGAAGTTGATAATTTTACAAAAAAAATTGATAATTTTATTTTTGTGCATGGTCATACTCCAGTGATATATCTTAAACAAGCAAAGATAGGTGAAGCTTTTATTAATAAAGACAGAAATGGAGAAATTATTTCAATAAATATTGATACTGGTTGCGTTTATGGTGGACCATTAACTGCTATGTTAATAAATGAAAGTGGAGATTTTATTTTCGAGCAGGAAAAATGGAAATAGCGCTATTTGAACCTTTAATTCCCCAAAATAGTGGAAATATTGCAAGATTGTGTGCAGCAACAAATTCAAATTTACATTTTATTGGGAAATTAGGATTTTCTCTTTCTGACAAATATTTAAAAAGAGCAGGTCTTGATTATTGGAACTATGTAAGATATTTTGTATGGAAAGACTTTTATGATTTTTTTGAAAATTTTAAAAGTAGAAAAATATATATTGCTACAAGTAAGGGAAATGTTATTTATTCAGAAGTAAAATATTCATTGAATGATGTATTGTTGTTTGGAAATGAAGTAGAAGGATTGCCTCCTGAAATAATGAAAATGTTTCCAGAGGATGTAAAAATTAAAATTCCATTTGTAAATGTAAGGTGTCTTAATCTTGCAAATTCAGTTAGTATAATTCTTTATGAAGCTTTTAGACAAAATAATTTTAAAGGATTGATTTAATGGCTGATACAATATGTGCTATATCAACTCCAATAGGTATTGGTGGTATTGCAATTATTAGGGTAAGTGGTGAAGATTCAGTTGATATTGTAAAAAAAATTTTTAAATTTCCGGAAAAAGTTGAATCACATAGAATCTACTATGGACATATTATTTATGAATATGAAATAATTGATGAAGTCTTAGTAACAGTTATGCTTGCTCCAAAAAGTTATACAAGAGAAAATGTTGTAGAAATAAACTGTCACGGTGGATATATTGTTGCCAAAAAAATTTTAGAAATATTATTAAAAATTGGTGCAAGATTAGCAGAGCCTGGGGAATTTACAAAAAGAGCATTTATTAATGGAAGAATAGATTTAATTCAAGCTGAAGCTGTTGTTAATGTAATAAATTCTAAAAGTGAAGTTGCTCTAAAAATCTTTGAGAAGCAATTAAAAGGTGAGACGAGAAGAAGAATAGAAGATTTAAAAGAAAATTTTATAGAAATTTCATCATATTTAGAGAGTTATATTGATTTTGATGAAGATGTTGATGACATAGATTTAAATAGAATTAAAGTTCAGTTAAAAAAATTATATGAAAAAATTGTTGAAATTATAGATAATTATGAAAAAGTTAAAAATTTCATTGAAGGTGTAAATATTGTAATCGCTGGAGCTCCAAATTCAGGGAAATCTTCTTTATTAAACTATTTTTTAAAAACTAACAGAGCAATTATTAGTGAAATACCAGGAACAACAAGAGATACCATTGAAGAAGAAATCTTTTTTAAAAATTTTCCTGTTAAATTAATTGATACAGCAGGGATAAGGGAAACAGAAGATATAATTGAAAAGGAAGGAGTTAAAAGAACTTTTGATAAATTGGAAGATGCAGATATTGTAATATATCTTTATGATATTGAAAAAGGGTTAGACGATTATGAGGTAGATTTAATTAAAAAATTAAAAAATGAAAAAAAAATAATTGTATGTGCAAACAAAATTGATAAAGTTGAAAATATAAATATTTCAAAAGAGATACTTCCAATTTCAGTAAAAAAGAATATAAATCTTAATATACTTGAAGATAAGATAGTTAAATTGTTAGAAGACAATAGTTTAACTGATGACAGTCTTTTAATTACAAATATTCGTCAAAAGAAAATTTTTGAAAATATAAAAAATATTTTAGAAAGAGTTTTAAATAGCTTTCAAAATTACTATATTGATATGCTTGCAGTAGAAATCAGAGAGATTTTGAATGAAATTGGAAAATTAACTGGTGAAATAACTACAGAAGATATTTTAGACAATATTTTTTCTCAATTTTGTATAGGAAAATAGTATTTTAGATATTTTTCTTGAGAAAATTTTTTAATTATGCAAATAGCCTAAAGAGGTGTTTTTGAAATGAAATTCCCTAAATTAAAAATTGGCAATTTAAAACCAGAATTCCCGATTATACAAGGGGGGATGGCTGTAAAAGTTTCAGATCATAAATTAGCTGCTGCTGTTGCAAATGAAGGTGGAATTGGAATAATTGCTGGTAGTGCTTTATCTAAAGAAGAATTAGTAGATGAAATTAAAAAAGCAAGGAAATTAACAAATGGTATTATTGGTGTAAATATAATGTTTGCAGTTAATAATTTTATTGACCTTGCAAATTCAGCAATAGAAGCAGGTATTGATTTAATAATTTCTGGAGCAGGTTTTTCGAGAGACATATTTGGATGGTGTAAAAAAGCTGGAATTCCTTTTGTCCCAATTGTTTCATCATTAAAATTAGCAAAGATTTCAGAAAGGTTAGGGGCTTCTGCAATTGTTGTTGAAGGTGGAAATGCAGGTGGACATTTGGGTACAGATAGAGATAGCTGGGGGATCGTGAAAGAAATTAAAGAAAATGTTAATATCCCAGTAATTGGAGCTGGTGGTGTTATAGATAAAAATGATATGAAAAGAATGTTTGAGCTTGGCTTAGATGGGGTTCAAATGGGGTCAAGATTTTTAGCAACTGAGGAATCAAATGTAGCAGACAATTTTAAAGAATTAGTGGTTAATTTAAAAAAGGAAGATATTGTTACTATAATTAGTTCTGTCGGATTACCTGCAAATGCAATAAAAACGCCTCTTGCAGAAAAAATATTAAATAATAATCCTCCTAAACCTGAAAGATGTGTTAAATGTTTAAAGGCATGTTCTCATAGTTTTTGTATTTTTAATGCCTTAAATAAAGCAAGGGAAGGCGATTATGAAAATGGTTTATTTTTTGTTGGTAAAGAAGCATACAGGATTAAAGAAATTTTAACTGTTAAAGAGATTTTTGAGAAGTTTTTTTCTTAATTTTATATTCTTCAACTTTTTTATTCCACCATTTAATTTTTAATTGCATTTCTGAATAAGGTGTAATTATTATTAATGATAACTTTTCATCTATATTTAAGTTTTTATATGGAAAGTTTTTTAAAGAAAATGAATAAATCCTTTCTTCACTCATTGCAAGTTTGCTGCCAATATGGATCATAGCATTATCTTCATAAATATCTTTTAATTCATTAACAATTTTATCAATTGGAATGTCATTCATAAAAATTATTAATACAGTGTTTTTATCAGTATAGCTTTTTAATTCAAAATTTCCAACTCTCTCTTTTAAAATTTTTGTGCTTATAATTGTAACTTTATGAACGAGTGAGTGTGAGTTTAAAATATAATGTAACTTTGATGCAAAATAGTTTAATGTCCCTACTCCAGGAATAATTTCAATTTTATCTTTATAGTAACTTAGAAAAACAGAATATGGAGAAAATATTGCAATATCACCTGGTACTAAAAAACAAACTTTTTTGTTAGAGTTTATAGCTTTATCAATAAGTGCTGTAATTTCTTCAAATTTTAAAGAAAATGCTTCATATATCTCTCTATTTTTTAATAAGTTTTTAAATAAGATATTATATGGCTTAAAATAGAAAACAATATCAGAATTGTCTAAGACTTCTTTGCCCTTTAAAGTAAGAAGGCCCGGATCACCGGGCCCTGCACTAACAAAGTGGATTCTGGAACTCATTTTTTAAGCTATTTCAACAAGTTTTATCTGAAAATTCAGGTTCTCACCTGCTAATGGATGATTTGCATCAAGTATAATAGTATCTCCTTGAATTTCTTTAACCTTTACAACTACAGTATTGCCATTTTTTAACTGTAAGCTAAAAAATTCTCCAACTTTAGGTTCAACACCTTCAGGAAAATAATTTTTTTCTACTGGAAAACATAAATCTTCTCTGTAATCTCCATATGCATTTTCTGATTTAATTTTTACTTCAGCAGATTGTCCAGGCTCTAAACCTTTTACTGCATTTTCAAAATCAGGTAAAACTTCTCCAGAACCAATTGTAAATTCAAATGGCTCCTGACCTTCTGTTGAATCAAAAACAGAACCATTTTCAAGAGTCCCAGTATAGTGAACTTTCACTTTGTCTCCTTCTTTTGCTGCTACCATAAACTTCTCCTTTCTCTAAAAAATAATCATTATAACTTACCTAATAAAATGAAAAAAGTCAATTAATATTATTTATTTTATTAAATTGAAATGATTTTGTGTTTAATTGCATATTTAACAAGACCTGCTGTGTTGTGAATTCCTAATTTATTCATTATTTTTTTTCTATGTGTGTCAACAGTTCTTACACTTATACATAGAGTATCAGCTATTTTTTGATTAGTATAACCTTCAGCAATTAATTGTAATATCTCAATTTCCCTGGGACTTAGAATATTATCAACTTTTTCATTTTCATTATTTGAAAAATAAATTTTTTGGAAAATTGGTATGGATTCTAATGAGGATGAAACAAATTTTTTTCCTGACTTAACCATTT
>JALVYZ010000118.1 GCA_027037705.1 bacterium
GTGAAGCTATGACTCCTAGTTCAGATAAAGAACTGGGTTGGTTCTGGCTTCACAATTGATAATCTTGGAGGCCTAGGGGACTACTCTTAACCATGGCACGCGCTTGAAGTCTTCGTCAAATGTTAGGATTGTGTCTATGCCGTAGTGTTTGCAGGTTAAGGCTATTAGTGCGTCTGCTGGTAGTAGGTGATGTTTCTTTGTTGTCTCTATGAGTTCTTGGGGTGTGGCTTTGTCCTCCACCACGGCTATGTTAGCTTCTTCTAGGAATTTGAGCAGTTCATTAATGTCTTCTTCGAAGTGTTTGTATCCGTGTTTCTGTATGTGCTCCTTTAGCTTTTCTATGCGACGTATTCCTAGGTTTATCCATGCCTTGGTTCTCACAATGGTGAAGACTGCCTCGTCTAGCACGCGGAGGCTCGTGGAGAGCTCGTCCTCCCTGGAGGTTATGTCCTCTATTATCTGGGAGTAAGGCTTTACGTCATGCAAGTAGTATAGTATCGCGTTCGTGTCTAGGAAGAGCATTACTGCTCCTCCGACTCTAACATAAACCTATCTAAGAGTTCCTTAGGTACTGGGCCCAATACGCCACGATACTTGCGGAGAACCTTTCCCTTCTCCTCGACACTTACAACCTTCACTATCAGCTCTTCGCCCTCCTCGAAATCAACGTTGTCCAGAGGCTTCAACATACCATTTTCATACTTCACTCTTATGACCTTAGACAATACTGAACCCCACCAGTATACTGTATGCATCGAGGCAATTAGCCTTTTTCTAGTAAGTGTTTCCAGATTATCTTTGCTGATATTGCTGATATTTATAGTGATAATCGTTTGCGAAGATTGTTTCCAAAGTATGGTTTCCACTTATGGAAACTTTGTTTATAAGTCTCGGGCCTTCGGAGCCGGGGGTCCCGTGTTCTCTAATCCTGACAGGCCCGTCATACCTAGAATTGTATATATTCTGAGCACCAGGAACTGCTCGAGGGCTATAGTACGTGGACTATTATGGCTTTTATACAGTTTAGTATGGGAGAGCTTAAAGTAAGCTATCGCTACTATGACAACCTAAAGAGAAAACCGACAAGCTATATCCGTATTACCTAGAATACCTAGAGAACGTAATATGGGTGAGAGGATGCAACGAGGACACATAATAGTTAGAGAGGCCAACAATGGAGACCTAGAGAGGCTCCTAGACCTCTACACAGGATTCTACAGAGAGCTACGCTCACGCCAAGGTCTAAGGC
>JALVYZ010000119.1 GCA_027037705.1 bacterium
AAAAAAGCATAATAAAAATATTGCTAAAATATATATTATATACCAATAAATTTTTCCGTTCATTAAAACTCGTGCAGTCAATTTCCCAAAATAAAGAGATAATCTTTTAAAGAATCCATATGGATAAGTTAAAATATCTGAAACTTCTATAATATAGTTGCCCCCAATAATCCTTTCTTTTGTTCTGTACACTTTTTCTAAAATATGTTCTAAAATATATGAAAAAGCATGTGCAGTAAAATATTCTTCCTCTTTCAAAGGAAGCGCTCCATTAAAAGAATTTACTTTTCTTACCTTTCTTTTTGTCATAGCATAAATTGAAAATGGAGCTAAAAAAAGTACACCTATTACTATAAATAAAAATGTTGGAGAAATTACTCCAAAAATAGGTTTTCCAGACATAATTAAAAATGGTTTTGGGACTCCAAGGACACCACCAAGCATATAAGAATATCCAAACATTTTAAAGAGAACTGGAGCAAATATACCAGCACCTATTACAAAAATAATTAAAAAAATTTCTGAAAATTTCATTAATGTTTGTTTTAATTCTTTAATTTTAATATTATGATGATAGCCAAGTGAAGTATAGCCAATTAGTTTTACCATTGCAAAACCTGTTAAACCAATCCCAAGCGCAATTAAAACTCCAATAAAAGTTCCAAAAAATCTATAAAAATTACCTGCGAATTTAAATGACTGGAAAATTGACTCTAAAATCATCCATTCTCCAACATAACCAATTAATGGTGGAAAGGCACTTAATGACAAACCAGCAACTAATATTCCAATAGCAGGAATTTTTCCAACACCCTTCCACACACCTCTTACTTCATCAATTATATGTGCACCATAAGCTTCTTTTGCATGACCTATTGAAATAAAAAGTAGTGATTTTGCAAGTAAATGTCCAAATGCAACAATTAATCCTGCTGCAAAAGCAAAATTTGCCAAATAATGATCTTTTGTTAGAAAAGAAAATGAAATTGCACTTAATATTAATCCATTATTTTCAACTGTTGAATAGGCTGGTAAAATTTTTAATCCTCCAGTTGCGACAGCTTGCAATGCTCCCCAAAATGCAGATAGTCCACCAAGAGCTAAAAGAACTACATAAAATTCATTTAAAGGGATATTATAAATTTTTACAACTCTAATAATTCCATATACCCCCATTAAAGTCATTGGAGCACTTAATATTGCGCAAACATTTGTAGGAGCTTTATCATAAACATTTTTCATCCATGTATGAAATGGAACTATATCCATTTTTATAAAAAACCCAATTGTTGTGAGTATTAGGAATAGAGGCTTGCTGTATTTTATTGAAGCAAAACTTATTGAATCTGTTGAAAGGTAAAGAGAAGCAAATCCAATTATTATTAAAACACTTGATAATTCCCCAAAAGCAAGAAAAGAAAATGCATTTCGATATTTAACCTCTTTTTCTGCTAAAATCATTAAAAATGAGAAAATTGTCATTAATTCCCAGCCTGAAAGAAATGTAATACCATCATGCGCAATTAAAACTAACAACATTCCTAAAAATATTAAATTTATTATAGATTCTGAAGATTTTCCATGATTTCTTCCATAATTAACTGAAAAAATAGATATAGCAAACCAGCTAATTGAGGCAAATATTAAAAAAATAGATGTTAAATGGTCAACTTTTCCAATTAAATTTATATTATCAACTAAATGAATATAAAAAAGATTATAAGATTGTTTTAACCCACTTACTCCACCTAAGAATGAAAATATTGAAGCAATTGCAGATATCAAATACCCGCCTTTTCCTCTTGTTGATATGATAAAACCTGCTAAAAATAGTAAAATTGCAATAAAAATAAAAATCATTTTTAACCTCTATTCATTTGTGTCAATAATATACTTAAAATCTCGTCTGGTGATAAATTTTTATCCACTTTAGCAATAACATTTGGAATTTCTATTTCATTAATTTTATTATCAATAGAATTTTCTTCATTTATAATTATTACCCCAAAGTCTCCTGGCATTTGATTTATTGTCTCTAAAAGAGGTTGTTTCATTTTCTCATTTACAGGTCCAAGAACAATTAAAATATCTGCATGTCTTGGAGTTTCTGTAAAAAAAATACCAAATCTGTGAATATTGTATTGTGGAGATTTCAATGCTTTAATAGTAAAATTTAACAAGTTTGAATTTCCAACATCAATTACAAAAATATGAAGAGATTTTTTAAAAACTTTATCTTTTAAAGAATATTTAATTTCTCCTTTAAAATCATAATCTTTTTTTTCTGTAAAATAATTTTTAATTCCAACTAATGGCCACCATTTCATAATTTTCTACCTCGCAGCATCGGCAAAATTTACTCCAAATGATTCCACTGTAAATACAAAATCTGTAAAAATTTGACCAACAAGCGAATCTGCTATTGCTTTAAAACCAAAAGTTGATGGAGTTACTATGTAACAATAATCAATTAATCCATTTTTTATGGCAATAAAATAGCAAATGGTACCAGATGGTGATTCAACAGCAGCAACTTCCTCTCCATCTTTTATTTTATATTCATTTTTTTCACTATCATTGAAATCTTTTATTTTTTGTAACTTCTCTTTAATAATATTTATTGATATAAAAATTTCTTCAGCCCGCACTTCCATTCTTGCTAAAGCATCTCCTTCTTCTTTAACAGGAATGTTTGTTAGATTGTAATCATTATCAAATTCTCTTAAATCTTCTCTAAAGTTCGATGCCCTTAAAGATGGACCTGTTAAACCAATTTCAAGAGCCTTTTCTGTTGTTATAATACCTGTATTATGAAGTCTGTCCAAATAGTTACCACTCTCAAGGCTCTTTTCATATAAATATTTAAATCTTTCCTCCAACTCAGATAATTTATCAATTATTTTAACTATTTCTTCTTTGTTCAAATATTTTGAGATCCCGCCAATTTTATTAAAACCAATTAAATGTCTTGAGCCTGAGAAAATTTTATTAACTCTTAAAGATTCTTCAAAAAGATATTGCATATGTGAAGTATAAACTTTTTGGGCTGCTCCTTTAGCTAATTCTGCTATTACATAAAAATGATTGTAAATCCTCTCAAGTTCAAGTCCAACTATTCTAAAATATTTTATGACTTCTGGAAGCTTTATTTGTAAAATTTTCTCAATAGTTTTACAATAAGCAAGAGAATGGGAAAATGCAAAATTACCACACACTGCATTAGCTAATTTTAATCCATCTTCAATAGATTTTCCTTTTAATTTATCTTCAATGTATCTTCTTTTATAACTTACATCTATTTGAACACCTAAAATTTTTTCTCCATTTGTAAAAATATTATAAATTCCTGCTTCTGCAACCCCACCTGTTACAGGTCCATATCTAAAATTGAAAACTCCTTCTCCTGTAATTTTCTGATTTCCAATAATTGTGTTTCTATTATTTATTAAATCATAATTTTTTGGTTTAACATAATTTTCACCTGAAACTACAGCTATAGTTCCATTTTCCTGAAAAATAAACTTTTCTCCATTATAATTAAAAGCACCTAAAAGCTTTTTCATCCCTACTCTCTTAGATAAAAAATTTTATATAAAAAATTGTTCCAAAAGCTAAAATTACATTAATTAAAGGGATATAATTTACAAGTGATTTTCTCTCTTTAATATCTTTTTCTTTTTCCGTAAAAATCATTAATCCTGTATAATAATTTGCTGAAATAAATGCTATTGCAATAAATACTCCTAAAATTAATGCCAAAACCCAACCATGAATAGATATTAATTTTGAAAAAATCATAATTTCTCCAAAAAATGTAGCAAATGGTGGAGCTCCCGTTGCAGCTAAAACTGCAAAGAATAGACAATAAGCTGTAAAAGGCATTTTTTTAATAAGACCCTTTACATTTTTTATTTTTGTATCATTAAATCTAATTAAGATATTTCCTGTTAAATAAAAAACAGCTGATTTTGCAAATGCATGTGCCACAATAATAATCAATGCCCCTGTTAAAGCCCTGCCACCAAGAGCTATACCAATTAAAACAATTCCCATATTTTCCATTGATGAATAAGCGTACAATCTTTTGTAAAACTTCTGAACAGTCATTAAAAGAGAAGATACAATCACTGTTAGAAATCCAAGTACAAACATAAAATTTCTAATTTCATCAGAATAATGAAGATGACTTACTCTATAAACACCATACAATGCAACAGGGAGTAAAACACCAGAAAAAATCGCACTGACTGGAGATGGAGCTTTCCCATGCACATCTGGAAGCCATGTGTGCATTGGGAATATACCTGCTTTTGTCCCATATCCGACAATTGCCAGCAAACTCCCTATAACAATAATTTTATCACCCACAGCACTAAAATTTGCCTGAACTATATTTAAAGAATGTAACTCACCATAGATAAAAATTGTTCCAAGAAGTGATATTATCAATCCACATGAGACAATTAAAATATATCGCCAAGTAGCTTCAATTGAGTCTTTTTTTCCTTCAATTGCAATAAGAAGAGCACTTGTAATTGTGGTTGCTTCAATTCCTACCCATAATAATCCTAAATTATTCACCATAACAGAAAAAAACATTGTAAAAGCAAATAGATTTATCCAAACAAAGTAATGGTTCTTATGAAATAACGGATTTTTTATATATTTCACATAACTAATTGAATATATAACAGTTGCAGCATAAATAGAGGCAACTGTAAAAATCATTAATTTAGAAATATTATCAATAAACAAATAGTTAGAATGAAAATCAGGATTTTTTAAAATTACAAGCGCAGCTACCAATACATACAAAGAAATTGCCGCTGATATAAATTCAGCAATACCTTTCTGTTTTAAAATTGAAATTAATCCTGCTATCAGTGTCAAAATTAATGGAGAATAATAAATTAAATTTTGCATTTTATCCTTTTAACTCCTCAATATCTTCCAATTCTTCTGGAACATAATTTTCTCTCAACCTATTAACTATTTCACTAATCATAACAATTCCTATTAAATCTAAAACTATACCTGCCTCAAAAATCAGTGGTAATCCTGGAAATAATTTTGCTCCAAACAAGAGAACACCATTTTCCATAATCATATACCCTATTAATTGTACAAATGTATTTCTTTTTGAGATTATTAAAAATAGTCCTTGCAATATAATTGCAATTGGAAGTGCTCCACTTCTAATTTTTAAAAAGTCATAAAGAGTAAATGTATAAACAATATAACCTAATATAACAACCAAAATTGAGCATATTATTGCTGAAGCAGTCCCCATTATTGGATATATCTCTCTTTCACGCCAATGGTCTTTTGAGAGTCTTACAATCATAAACCTTGGGATAAATACAACTCTAACAATAATTGTTAATATAGCTATCAAATATAGAGTTTTTTCACCTTTCTCATATCCCAATAACAAAAGGAAAAAAGCCAAAATTAATGAATTTATTGAGAAAGTAATAATGTTTTTCTTAATATAAACCTGCCATTGAATAAAAACATTTAATAAAATCATTAAGCATGCAGTTAATAAAAATATTTTTTCAACATCCATTATATAATCCCTTTAGTTGTATAAATTGCTATAATACCCAATAATGTAAGCACAAAAATCACTGCCATATAATCAAATATTTTATAAAGCCTATATTTTGAAATAGATTCTTCAAACAATGCAATAATTATTATAAGAAATACCATTTTTAGAAAATGGATTATTGAATAAACTAAAACATATCCAAAACTTGCTCCTTCCATTGGGACCCAAAAAGGCAAAGCAAATACATTTAAAAATACACTCATCAATAAAAAATGTTTTATATAACTTCCCCATTTATATATAGCAAGCTCTGGTCCTGAATATTCAATCTCCATTGCCTGATCAATCATTCCAAATTCAGCCTGAGTTTTTGATTCTATTGGCAATTTCCCTGTTTCAATTATTATTATCATTCCAAATGCTGATGTTATAAATAAGTGGACGAGAGAAAAGTACCATGAATCTGAAGTTTGAAAGATATTATTTATTACATAAGGATTATTTGTATTTGAAATAATTCCACATAATATAAAAATTAAAACTACCATAGGATCAGCCAATGCTCCAACGCTTGCAGCTCTTGCTGTCCCAAGATGAGCATAATTGTTTCTACTATCTAATGCGGTAATTTTCTTAATTAAAGATGCTGCTCCAAAAATTAAACCTCCACCAATAAAATCAGCAGTAGGACCAAATGTTAATGGGAATCCTGTTATTATTGGAAGGATAATTATTAGAAGCATATAAAGTGAAAAATTTAAATATGGTCCAATTCTAAAAAGAGGAGATGCAACTTTAGGGACAAGGCTCTCTTTTTTCAATAATTTAAATAAATCGTAATAAGGCTGGAATACAGAAGGACCTTGTTTAGATTCTATTCTTTCTTTAATTTTTGCTAATATACCAGCAATTAATGGCGATAATAAAATTACATAAACAAGTTGTAGAATTGAATATATTAGAAGCAAGAAAAACTCCTTGTCTAAGTTTCAAAAAACTTAAACAGGAGCTATTGTCTCACTAAATGTGAGAGGTTAAAGGTGAGCTCCACCACCTCAAATTATTGAGATAGCGACTATCATATAAAGTTTTTTATGTCAACTCAATTTTATTTTAATCTTTTTTTATGTATTTTTAAAATTCTGGTGCAGTTTTATTAGTATTTTCTGTAAATCAATTTCCTTTTATGAATAAACTTTTTTAGCGATATTAATAATTTGAAGGGCTCTATCTGTGTATTTATGCTCTTTAATTACTCTATTATAAGCTTTTTTTATAACTTTTTCTCTTTCATCTTTATAGTGTAAATACTTTTTCACAAGCTCTTGAATTTCATCAATATTTCTATAGCATATTACTTCTTCGCCAATTTCAAATAAATCTTCCATTTGTTTTCTAAAATCAGTGATTATAAATCCCTGACATGCTGGAACATCAAATATCCGCTGATTTACAGCATTTTTCATTTGAAGACTTGTTGTGTTAAAATTTATTTCACTTAAATTATAGATATATGGCAAATCTTCATAATAATTGACTTCAGGAAAATAATTAATTTTATCTCTAAAATATTTTTTCCAATTCCTATCACCAATTAACAACGGTTTAAATGGTACAATTTCCTTAACACATTTATATCTATAAATCCTTGTTGCCTCCCAGGTCACAGTTGTTTCAAAATAGGTTTTAGATTCTTCATCCAATAGTTGAAAAAGCTCATATATTTCAGGAAAAAAATCTTTTATAAAATTTTCAACACTTCTTTCTGATGTTTCTATAAATTCAACAGCAATCTTTTTATAAAATTTTTTAAAACTTTCAGGAGCTCTTATTTGATTAAAAGTTTTTTTTACCTGATCTATCATAGTTTTTCCAACAAAAGATATATCTGTTTTCAAACTTTTAAAAGGATTATCAGCCAAATTTATTTTTTTAAATCTATCAGGATCTGTCCCAAGAGGCATATAAAAAACATTTTTAAATCCTATTTCTTTCATATCTTGAATATTATCTCTATCCCACACTAAAATCGTGCAAAAATCTGAAACATTTTTTTTAAAATTTTTTATTATTAAATTAGGATTGTCTACATACCAAGATAAAATAGGCATCTCAATCTTCTCAAATAAATTCATTAATACGCCTTCTCTATCAATTCCAAGATGATTAATTGTAAATGTAAAATCTGGTTTAAATGAAGAGATTTTCTCTTTTAAAAGGTTAATAAAATCTTCAGTTAAATATTCTTTTTCTCCTAACAGAAGGGTATCAAATTCAATATTTAGCTTTCTTAAAGCAGTTATAAATTCCCCAATTAAAAAATATTTTGAGGTTATTAATAAAATTTTTGGATTATTATGTTGAAATTTCTTATATTTTAATCTTTCAAGATTAAAATTCATAATCAGATTTTGCTTGCAAATCGTACATCATAATTGTTACATCATACATTTTCCCAGATTCAGTAATAAAATAATCTTCTAAATCACATTTTCTTGAAAAACCTAATTTTCTAAATGATTTAACAAGTCTATAATGTTCAGAAATTACTTCAGCTATTACAAATTTTAAATTTAATTCTTTTGCAATTTTTATTAAAGATTTTACCATATATGAACCAAGTCCAACTCCACGAAATTCCTTATCAAGAAAAATTCTAATTTCAGCCATATGTCTTTTTGACTTTGTCATAAAATGTAAAGTTGCATTACCAACTACTCTATTGTCATACAAAGCAACAATTGGTAAAACTTTTGTAAAATCTAATTTTTCATACCATCTTTCAACTGTTTCTCTGTTTTTTACTTTATCTTTTAAAAATATCATATCTTCATCATCTGCTCTTTGAAACATATCATAAACAAGATCTTTATCAGAAGGAATTGTTGGTCTAATAATTACCTTTTTATAGTTAGTTAAAGTCACAAAATCTCTGAAATTTTTAATTTTTTTCATTTTTCTCCCCCTATTTCTATTACTTTTGCTCCAAAATTTCCTTTATATAAAAGTACATTAATTTTATCATCAAGGTTTATTTGATTAATATTATTTACAACTTTATTCTTTTTAAAAACGATAGAATATCCTCTTGCAAGCACATTTAATGGACTTAAATTTCTTAATGAGTTTTCTAAATTTTTTAATTTTTGTTTTTTACTAAAAATCTTATTTAAATACACATTTTCAAGATTATTCATTAAAATATTTACTTGATTTCTTAAATTTTGAATCTTTAATAATGGATTTTGCATTTTTAAATGTTCATTAATTTCTAAAAATTGTGATTTTTTGTTATTAAAATTGTTGAATATCAAACTAATTAGTTTATTCTCATAATTTTGAATTTTACTTTTTAAGTTTTTTAAATCAACTAATTTTGAATAAATTCTTTTTTCTAAATTCAAAAATTTTTGTTTGTTATAATTTAAAATTTTCTGCATATTAGAGATTAACTGCTTTTCTAAATTTGTTAAATGTAGTAAAATATCTTCTTTATTCTTAACAACCAGTTCAGCAGCAGCTGAAGGAGTTGGGGCTCTTAAATCAGCTGTAAAATCAGCAATTGTAAAGTCAGTTTCGTGTCCAACAGCGCTTATTATTGGAATATTTGAATTGAAAATTGCTCTTGCAACAATTTCTTCATTAAAAGGTTGCAAATCCTCTAAAGAACCACCACCTCTTGCTAAAATTATTACATCAATGTCTGAAAAATTTAGATTAAAAAAATTTATTGCTTCAACAATTTCAAATTTAGCTTCTTCTCCTTGAACTTTCACAGGAGCGATTATGATATTTATATTTACAAATCTTCTTTTTAAAATATTTAAAATATCTCGAATTGCAGCACCTGTAGGTGATGTTATAATTCCAATTTTTCTTGGAAATTCAGGAATTTTTTTCTTATATTTCTTATCAAATAATCCCTCTTTTTCTAATTTTCTTTTTAATTTTTCAAATTTTAAGTAAAGCGCTCCAATTCCATCTGGCTCAATGTAATCAACTATAATCTGATATTCTCCTCTTTTTTCATAAACAGTGATTCTTCCTCTAATAATAACTTTATCTCCATCATTATAATCAAAATTAATTAATCTTTGTTGAAACTTAAAAAGCACACATCTTATAGAAGCATTTTCATCTTTTAATGTAAAATAAATATGTCCAGAAATAGGTTTTGATAAGTTTGAAATTTCTCCAGTTACATAAACATCAAAAAAGTTATTTTCCAATAAATTTTTAATTTGAGAAGTTAACTCTGAAACAGATAAAGTTTTTTTCTCTTTTAAAATTTTTAAATCTTCTAAAATCATTTTACATATTTCCCAATAATTGGCTTTAATTTTTCTTTTACATCATCAGAAATTAAATGAGGAGCAGTCATTATTGCATTATTTAAAGCATCTTTACATAAACAATTTCTCTCATTATCTATCATTTTAACTGCTTCAACTATAATTTTTTTTGCATTTTCAACATTTTGCTTTATCACTTTAAGGACTTCTTCTGCTGAAACTATATTGTCTTCTTTCCAGCAGTCATAGTCAGTTGCAAGAGCTAAAGTAGCATAACATATCTCTGCTTCTCTTGCTAATTTTGCTTCATTAACATTTGTCATACCAATAACATCTACACCCCAACTTCTATAAACATTTGATTCTGCTTTAGTTGAAAATTGTGGACCATTAATGCAAATGTAAGTTGCATTTTTATGCGTTCTTTCAACTACTTTTTTTGAAGCATTATATAAAATTTCTGATAGCTCTGGACAAACAGGATCAGCAAAAGAAATATGAGCTACAATATTTTTATTAAAAAAAGTTGAAACTCTTCCCCATGTTCTATCTATAAATTGACTAACAACTACCATATCTCCAGGTTTTATTTCCTCTTTCATACTTCCTACTGCACTTATTGAAATAATCCTTTCAACACCTAAAACTTTCATCCCGTATATATTTGCTCTAAAATTTAAATCCATAGGAGGGATTCTATGCCCTTTACCATGACGAGGGAGAAAAATTAATGTTTTCCCGTGAAGCTCACCTTTTATAAATTTATCAGAAGGTTTACCAAAGGGAGTATCAAGCTCTATCTCTTCTATATTTTCAAGTCCTTCTATTTCATATAAACCACTTCCTCCAATAATTCCAATCTTTCCCATTTTTCCCCTCTTTAAAGTTCATTTACTTTTGCTTCAGCATATTTAAAGAATATAAAATCCTTGTATCTATCAATAATTTCTTGATAAAATTGTTTTGCCATTTGTATATTTTTACTATTTTCATTTATCACAGCTAAATAAAATGTTGATTCAGCCCCTACTATCGAATCATTTTTTAATTCTTTTAATATACTTTTAGCATCATTTATTTTCCCGATTTCAAGATAACATTGTGCTTCACATAATTTTGCAAAATTTTTGAATTCTTCATTAATATTGTTTTTTTCTAATTCTTTATAGTAAGAAAGAGACTTTTTAAAATTTCTTTTATTAAAATAATAATTTGCAACTCTGATTTTTGCAAAGATTTCTGCTTTTGTCCCTTTGTGTTTTGCAATAAAATTTTCTAAAATTTTTGGATCTTTTTTCTGAATAAACTCGTATAATAAATTGTTGTATGCATTATATGCATCATGCTCTTTTTTCTCTTTAAAGTAGCTATAAAGAGAAATAATTACAGGAACAGCAATTATAATTATTAAAACAATAACACAATGCTTCCAGTACTTCCCATACTTTTGCCATAATTCAATCATTGCAGCTTGAAACTCATCTGGAGCTTTTAACTCCTTTTTACTCATACCTTTCCTTTTCATTAAAAAACCTCCATACAGAATTTAATAAATCATAGGGATTGTAAGGTGCTACACTATACTTTCCCAAATAATTATTATTTTTTGAGATAAGTCCTCTATAACTCTTAACAAATTTTTTTTCAACTAAATTGTCTAATTCTACTTTTTCATTCATATAGATATTATAAAATTCTTCAAATTCATTTAGATGTTCACAATTTTCAAAAGTATAAAAATTATCTTTTTTATAAATTGTTATAGGTTTAGAATAGTAAAAAATAGTTAATTCAGGTAGAAAATTTTCTTTTATTTTTACATTTGTATAACTAACCGTGATTTCATAATTTTTATACTTATCAGGGCAATCTGTTAAAACAAAACTCCTTTTATTTATAACTGGACTTATAAAAGTTTTATCACTTAACAATATATTCAAATTGCAAAAATAATTTGGGGAGAAAAAATCTTTTATTATCTCAATCCCTTTTTTTAAAGAGATCTTTTCTAAATTAAAAAATTTATAGACAACTAATATTGAAAATAAAATTTTTGAAAAATTTTCTGAAAAATTATTTTCAATAAAATCAAAAAAACTTATATTTTTTACTTTTTTAAGATTTAATGTTTCTTCAAATAATTTTACTTCATCTGTAGTAACGCAATTTCTTATTCTTTTTTTAAATTTTATATAGTTATTGGATAATGGGATAATAAAATTTTTAGTTATTAATAGATAACTTATAAATCTTCTGTTTTTTAAATCCAAAAATTTTGCAAGTTTTTCTGGTAAGTAAAAATTTTCAATTAATGAGAAAAAATCTCTCTTTTCTGTTTTTATATAATGAAATTCTAATCCTTTTTTTTGTAAAATATTTCCTGCAAAATCTGTAAGAATTGAATTACCAAATATTTTATATATCGGTTTATTGAAGAATATAAGTCTCTTCAAAATTAACAACAACTCCCTTTGTATAACTATGTGTCTTTTCTAACATTTCAACAAAGTCATTAGGATCTTTTTTTATTACATCAAATGTATCATAATGCATTGGAATTGCAACTTCTGCTTTTAGTAACTCACAAGCTTTTACTGCATCTTCAATACCCATTGTAAAATTATCTCCAATTGGCAATAACGCTAAATCAATTTTATACATTTCTCCAAGTAATTTCATATCATAAAAAATTCCTGTATCACCAGCAAAATAAATATTTTTTCCTTCAAGGCTAATTAAAAAGCCACAAGGATTTCCAGTATAAATTGTTTCATTTTCTGTAACATATGCAGACCCATGAGTTGCTGGAGTAAGTTTAACTTTTCCCCATTCAAACTGGAAACTACCGCCAATATGCATTGGGTGGCATTTCTCAGGGTTAACTCCTGCTCTCTGCAAATAAACAATTAATTCAAAAGGAGCAATTACAAGAGAATTATTAGCTTTTGCTATTTCTACTGTATCTCCCACATGATCAGGATGACCATGAGATACTAAAATAACATCTGGTTTTAAATCTTCTGATTTAATTTTAGCAAGCGGATTACCAGTAATAAATGGATCAGTTAAAATTTTAACATTATCTGTAGATATTGTAAAACATGCATGTGAATGATATGTTACTCCTATCATAACAAACCTCCTGATTTTATTCTATTCCAAAAACTTTTATATTATTTTTTAATAATAATGCTGTTGTTACTCCACATCCATTACATAATTTTCCATTGTTATATATTTTGCTTACACCACAAGACGGACTTTTTTCCTTAAAAAATGCTAAATCTATTCCAAAAGTTTTGCAAATGTATAAAACTTCATTAGCTCCTTTTATAAATTTTTCTGTAACATCAAGACCTCTTTCATTTAAAATTTTTGATTTTCCCTCAATAACATCAAAACCATTCCCTTTTTCAATTTCACATTTTAATCTTGGAGTTGGAAAGCCAGCTAACTGTTCAGGACAGATTGGAATTAAAATATATTTTTCTTTATAAATATTCAAATATTTAGATAAACTATCTTTTCCATTGTATCTACATTTTACTCCAATTACACAAGCACTAATAATAGCCAAATTTTTATTTGACAATGTTAGCATATAGGAATAATAATATAAAAAAATGATATATTCAAGTTTTTTAAATTAAGACAATTAGGATATAAAATATAAAAATTTTATTGACAAACTAAAACAATAATGATAATTATTATTAAAAAAGGAGGAAAAAATGGCTAACTTAAAAGGAACTAAAACAGAAAAAAATATTTTAACAGCATTTATTGGTGAATCTCAAGCAAGAAACAAATATACATATTTTGCATCTGTTGCTAAAAAAGAGGGCTATGTTCAAATAGCTGCAATTTTTGAAGAAACAGCAAATCAGGAAAAAGAACACGCTAAAAGATTATTCAAACTTTTAGAAGAAGGAAATCCTGTTGAAATTCAAGCAACTTTTCCAGCAGGTAGAATTGGAAATACTCTTGAAAATTTAATTGAAGCTGCTAATGGAGAAAATTACGAGCATACTCAAATGTATCCAGAATTTGCTAAAATTGCGAGAGAAGAAGGCTTTGAGCATATTGCTTTAATTTTTGAAAACATAGCAGTAGCTGAAGCCTTTCATGAAAAAAGATATAAAGCATTAGCAGAAAATATAAAAACAGGAAGAGTCTTTAAAAGAGACGAAAAAGTTGTGTGGAGATGTAGAAACTGTGGATTTATTTACGAAGGAGAAGAAGCACCAGAAATTTGCCCAGCATGCGCACATCCACAAGCTCATTTTGAATTAGTTTGTGAAAATTGGTAAGATAATAAAGGTTAGTTGGAGGTTAGTTAAAGGTTAGTTGATGTTA
>JALVYZ010000120.1 GCA_027037705.1 bacterium
TATTTATTTGGGAGACTTGGGATGCTGAAATATTTTCAATTCCCAGCTCTTTTGCAAGGCGCTCTATTTTTCTGGTTGATACGCCATTGACATATGCCTCTTGTACCATTGCAATGAGTGCTTGCTCACTTCTTCTCTTTTCGGTGATGAAAAAAGGAACATACCCTCCTTTTCTTATCTTTGGTATCATCAAATAGACTGTTCCAAGTCTCGTATCGAATCTTCTTGGTCGATAACCGCTAAAATAGCTCTTTCTCTGGTTATTATGCTCTCCTTTTTTAGCTCCAACTTTCATTTCGGATTCAATCTTCATCAATTGCTCCATCATCCATTTCATCATCGATAAAAGTGGATCTTCTTCCAATACAAACTGTGTCATTATCTCTTTGAATATTTTACTCTCATCTATTTTTTTGCTATTATTTCTCATGGATAGGCTTCCTTTCTGTTTGTTTTATTCTTCATTGGGAAGTCTATCCAACTCTTTTGAATTTCTCAACTTCTCAAAATTTATTCAAAAGAGTCTTCAAGTAAAATTGCGAACTTTAGTGTACACTATCGAAGTATTGGTTGTGGAAAACAAATATATAAAGCACTTTTTAAATTTATGGCAACAGATTGCAATGAACGTGGTAATAGTAGATTAAAAAAAGGAGCAGGAAACGGCTCTTTGATGAGAATTGCGCCTATACCTCTTTTTTATAGAAAAACTCCGATAACAACCATTATGATAATGGCAGAAAAAAGTTCTTATACAACACACGGATTAAAAATATGTGCTGATGCTTGTAGAGTTTTTTCAGCATTAATAGTAGGTGCTCTAAATGGAATTGATAAAAATAAGCTTTTAAGTAAAGAATATTTTAACTATATCTGTAAAGTAGATAAAAATTATGAATATGATGATTTAATTAAGGAGATTATAGAAGGCAGTTATAAAAATAAAAATAGAGAAGAGATAAATAGTAATGGCTATGTGATAAATACTCTTGAAGCAGCTCTTTGGGCATTTTATCATACTAATTCTTTTAAAGAAGGACTTATTTTAGCAGTTAATCTTGGTGAAGATTCTGATACAGTAGGAGCAGTTTATGGTCAATTGGCTGGTGCTTTTTATGGAGAAGAAAATATTGATTTATACTTAAAGCAAAACCTAAAAAATAGAAAACTAATTGAATATATAGCTATCAAACTTTTGGAACTATCGAAACAAAGGTAAAAATTATGAATATATGAATAATTA
>JALVYZ010000121.1 GCA_027037705.1 bacterium
TCCTTTAGCTCCTGAAGCATGAATATCAATTGCCCTACCATCTACACTTCTTAAATTAAGTCTTCCTTCATTGTCTATAAAACTCTCAACCCCTGTTTTATCTTTTACAGCATTAATAGCGTTTACAAGTTTTCCGTCACTATCTGCTTTTTTAACTGTAATGTCACCTATTTTTACTCCGTTAATTTTAAGTCCTTGAATTGTTCCTGAATTTATTTCATTTTTACCGGTTCCTTGAACCTGCCAAGAAGCCTTTACTCCTGTAAGATTTGAATTTTTATTAATCACTTCTGCAAGAACTCCTATTCCTGTTCCTGCACTTGTTGATATTGCAACATGCTCAAGTGTAATTGTCCTTTTACCATCTACTGCTTCAAATTTTAACTGAACACTTTGTAAAGCCTTAGCTCCGTGAGATACTGCAATATATCCGCTTGTTTCAAATCTTGTTGAACCTATCTTATCTGAAGATGTAGCGCCTATACTCGCTGTTACTGTCTCATTTGAATATGCCCCGATTTGAAATTTTTGATTTGTAAAACTCCCACTTAATAATTTTTTCCCATTATATGATGTTGTACCTGCTATATTATCTAGCTCTTCCATTAATCTTGTTATATCTTGTTGAAGGGCTTTTCTTGTATCTGTAGTCTGTCCGTCTTGAGCCGCTTGAGTAGCTTTTACTTTTATTGTATTTAGTATTTTTGTCTGTTCATCCATCGCTTTATCTGCTATTTGCATTACTGCTATTCCATCATTCGCATTTCTTATCGCCTGACCTAATGAATCAGCTTGGTCTTTTAGACTGTCTGCAATTTGTAATCCTGAAGCATCATCTGCCGCTTTGTTTATTCTAAGTCCTGTACTTAATTTCTCTAATGAATCATTTAGTTTTCTGTTTGTCTCCATTACAGCCGCATGCGCATTTAATGCCGCTACATTTGTATTTATTCTAAATCCCATTTTTAACTCCTTTTACTTCTTTGTAGCTTCCTTGCTACTTACCTAATATAACATCGTCAAAAAAAAAATTTTCTTTATATAAAGGCAAAAAGCCTTTAATTATTGAAGAAGTCTCATAACATTTTTTTGCACTGCATTAGCCTGAGATAATGCATAACTCCCTGATTGAGCTAATAGATTATATTTTTGGAATTTTGCTGTCTCTGCTGCAAAATCAACATCTCTTATTTGACTCTCAGCAGCTTTTACATTTACCTGAGTTACTGTTATATTACT
>JALVYZ010000122.1 GCA_027037705.1 bacterium
CCAAGATAAAATTCCTTAACATCATCATTGTTTCTTAACACTTCTGCAGGACCATCAAGCACAACTTTTCCATTTTCCATAATATATCCATAATGTGCAATTTGTAATGCTAAATTAGCATTCTGTTCTACTAATAATATTGTTGTCCCTTCTTGATTAATTTGTTGAATTTTTTCAAAAATCTCTCTAACTAATAATGGGGCAAGACCTAAAGATGGTTCATCAAGTAATAACAATTTTGGTTTTGCCATTAAAGCCCGACCAATTGCTAGCATCTGTTGCTCTCCACCTGAAAGATACCCAGCTCTCATGTTCATTCTTCTTTTTAATGCAGGAAAAAGTTCATAGATATATTCTTTATCTTTTTTTATATTTTCAGGATCTTTTCTTGTATATGCTCCAGCAATTAAATTCTCATCAACAGTTAATTCTTTAAAAACTCTTCTTCCTTCCATAACCTGAAATATGCCTTTCTGCACAATATCTTCAGGATCACTATTATTAATATTTTCTCCCTCATAAATTATTTTACCATCAGTCACTTCACCATCTTCTGATTTTAAAAGTCCTGATATTGCTTTTAATGTTGTACTCTTTCCTGCACCATTTGAACCTAATAGAGCAATAATTTTTCCTTTTGGGACTTTTAAGGATAATCCTTTTAACACAAGAATAACTTCATTATACACAACTTCAATATTATTAACTTCAAGAACAATTTCCTGTCCTTCAAACCATTTTTCTTTATCTGTTTGTGCCATCTTTAACCTCACTTATTTTACTGGATAAACCCCTTAATAAAAGAAGTTTATCCAGTAGCCAGAGGGAATTATCCCTCTGGCAAAAGTTTATCTTTTAACAGAAATATAATCTGTTACAGGAACAAATTTTCCATTTCTAAATTGATATATTCTTAAAGAAACAGAACCTTTATGGCTTTTCTTTGTAAATGTAATAGGTCCAGTTAATCCACCTGTATCAAAATTTCTCAAAGATTCTAATGCGTTTTTAACACCAGGACCACTTATATCTCCCATTTTAATTGCTCTTTTTAATGCTTCAGCCATTACATACATAGCAGCGAAACCTTGAGTATAGCATACAATTCTATCTTTTTTATTTGGATGATATTTCATACTAACTTTTCTCATCAATTGAACACCTTTTAAATTAGTATCTGACCAAAGAGCAAATGGACATGTCCAATAAACACCTTCTGCTGCATCACCTGCTAATTTTGCAAATAATTTATTCATTCCCCAGTTAAGTGCTATGAATTTAGTTTTTAATCCAAGTTTTTTAGCATCTTTTAAAATAGTAGCTGTTGCTTTTGTTTCCTGAATAATTGCCCATTCAGCACCTTTTTTCTTCATATTTAAAAGCTGGCTTGTTGCTTCAAGAGCATTTAAAGCAACAATTTCTTTATCTACAACATCAACACCTATTTTTTTAGCATATTCGTCAGCAGCAGGGAATTTTTTACCGTGATATTTTACTGTAAAAAATGGGCTTCTTCCAAATCCTGTATCATTATAGATAAAACATACTTTTGGTTTTCCAGGTTTTCCTGCTTTTTCATGTTGTTGTTTTATAAATTTTAACGCAACTCTTGCCTGGTCAGCATATGTAACACCAATTAAGAAGTTATAAGGTGTAATAGAAGGATCAGTTAAATGCTCAGAATATGAAGCTGACATATAAGGGATCTTATCTCTTGTAATTAATGGTGATAATGCTTCTGTGTCACCAGTTCCCCATCCCTGAATAGCAACAACTTTTCCAACTAAATTTTTGTATGCAGCTAATGCCTGAGGAATTTTATACTGATAATCAACATCCATAAGTTTAATTTTATATCCTTCAATTCCACCGTGATCATTTAGCCATTGAACATAATCTCTAACTCCCTCAGCATAAGGTCCTCCAACAGCTCCAGTTGGACCAGTAATATCAAATACTCCACCAATAGCAATAACTTTCTCTTTCGCAAAACCAAGAGATGAAAACATAAATAATACCAATGTTCCTAAAAGACCTGCTAAAAACTTTCTCATGATTTACCTCCTTTTTTATTTTTTGGAGCAGGATTCCCTACTCCATTGAAACCTTTTTTAGTGCTGGTGATGGTGTTAGTGTTAATCTTTGATATTTTTTTAATAAACTCCATACTCCGCACCCCAGACTCCAGACTTTAGTAAGAAAATGGCCATAATTTCCAATATGCTTTAATTATTTGCCATCTATGAGCCATTCCTTTAGGTTCAAAAAGTAAAAACAATATAATTACAAGACCAAATACTCCCTCTCTAATAGCTGCAAATAAATCAACAATTTGTGGGTAACTATGAGAAACTATACCACTTAAAAATCTTAGAAATTCTGGTAAAATTATTAAAAATACTGTTCCATAAATAGTTCCAATTAAGCTTCCAAGACCACCAATGATAATCATAGCAAGATATTGTATTGAAACTGTAATTGTAAAATGTTCAGGTGTAATTAATGTGAGATAATGTGCCCATAAAGAACCTGCTATTCCAGCATAAAAAGAACTTATTGCAAATGCATAAAGTTTATATTTGAAAATATCCACTCCAATAATTTCTGCTGCAATATAATTATCTCTAACAGCAACAAAAGCTCTCCCAGTTTTAGTTCTGACGATATTTTTGGCAAAAATGGTTAAAATTATTGCAAGAGTTATTGATAGATAAAAGTATTTTCTATCATTATCAAATTGATATCCAAAAATTGATGCAAACGGCACCATTTTTCCTAAAACTCCATTTGTAACAGCTTCCCAGTGGACTATAACATATTCAATAATAAATTGAGCAGCAAGAGTTGCTATAGCTAAGTATAGTCCTTTTAATCTTAATGATGGAATTCCAAAAATCATTCCAATTATTGCAGTAATTACACCTGCTGCTGGTAAAGCAACCCAGAAAGGCAACCCTAAATTAGCAGTTAAATAAGCAGAAGCATACGCACCAATTCCAACAAATGCACCATGACCAAGTGAAATTTGACCTGCAAAACCAGTTAATAAATTAAGACCAATAGCTCCAATAACAAATATAGCCATTAAATTACCAATATATAAGAAATATTTTGATGCAAATAAAGGGAAAATATATAGAAAAATTATAAATCCATAAAGCCATGCTTTAGCAAAAGTTGTTTGAAAAATTTCCATATCTTTTTCATATGATTCTTTGAAATCACCACATACTCCGTAATGCATATCACCTTACTCCTTTCATTAAACTTTTTCTATCTCTTCAGTACCAAATAAACCATATGGTTTAATCATTAATATTAATACTAATACAATAAAAGGTGCAACTTCTTTGATTCCTGGCATATGTGGATCAAGATAACCTCCACATAAATTCTCTAAAATTCCGATTATTAAGCCTCCAACAATTGCACCACCAATACTATCAAGACCACCTAAAATAACAACAGGGAAAACTTTTAAACCGTAAAAGCTTAAAGAAACATTTATTCCATTTATATTTCCAATAACAATACCTCCAACTGCCGCAACTATTGCAGCAATACACCAAGCAAGAGCAAAAATCCTTTTAATACTAATACCCATACTCATAGCAGCCTGTTGGTCATCAGCTGTGGCTCTCATTGCTATCCCGCTTCTATTATATTTAAAAAATAATGTAAAAATTCCTAAAAATATTGCAGAAAAAGCAATTGCATATAAATAAATTTCTGAAACTGGAATTTTTCCAAATAACATTATTGGTTTTTGTGAAAATATCTGAGGGAATACTTTAGTTTGGGTACCCCAAAAAAATTGAATAATACCCCTTAAAAAACTTGATAATCCAATAGTGAGCATAATAATTGAAATAATTGGTTCTCCAATCATTTTTCTTAAAAATGCCCTTTCAATTAAAAGTCCTATTATTCCGCAAACAATCAATGTTGCAAAAAAAGAAATCCAGAAAATAGTATATAGTCCCAGTCCAGTATGAGCTTGCAATTCAATAACAAATTGTAAACAGATATAAGCTCCAAGCATTAGTAACTCACCTTGAGCAAAGTTAATTACACTTGTTGATTTGTAAATAAGAACAAATCCCAGAGCAACAAGCGCATAAACACTACCAAGAACAATTCCTGTAATAAGAAGCTGAATAAAAAATTCCATACTTAACTCCTTTATAGTATAATTTTTAATTTGGTTTATATTCTCTAACTTTAAGTGTTGTTTTAATAGTTGCTGTTTTTCCATCTTGGAATTTAATAACATCTTCAATAGGAATTTCTTTAGCATCAGTATACATAGCTTCAATAACATTTCTATATTTTTCATCAATGAATCTTCTTCTAACCTTTCCAGTTCTCGTTAATTCGTCATCATCAGCATGTAATTCTTTATAAAGAAGTACAAACTTTCTAATTCTTGCATTCTCAGGTAAACTTTCATTTACTTTGTAAACTTCTTTTTCTATAAA
>JALVYZ010000123.1 GCA_027037705.1 bacterium
TAGGATTTAATCCTTTTGGACATGCCATAACACAGTTATATATTGTATGACATCTCCATACTCCATGTTTATCATTTAAAATAGCAAGTCTTTCTTCTTTGCCCTCATCTCTTGAATCAACAAGATACCTATACGCCCTTAAAAATGCGTTAGGCCCAAGATAATCTTTATCTGCCCAGTATGAAGGACATGAAGAAGAACAACAACCACAAAGAATACATTCATATAAACCATCAAGTTTTTTCCTATCTTCAGGAGATTGGTATATCTCTTTTTCCGGCATAGGAGATTTTCTGATTAAATAAGGCTTAACAGTAATAAATTTTTCAAAGAAATCTGTAATATCAACAACTAAATCTTTAATAATAGGCATACCTGGAAGTGGTTGGATTGTGATATGATTAGAATTTAAATCTTCAATTTTTGTAATACATGCAAGCATGTTTACTCCATTTATATTTAACCCATCAGAGCCACATACCCCTTCTCTACAAGATCTTCTAAATGTTAAAGTTGTATCTTGTTCCCATTTTATTTGATTTAAACCTTCTAAAACAAGCATCCCTTTTCTTCTCAATTCAACTTTATATGTTTTATAATAAGGTTTTGCATCCTTTTCTGGATCATATCTAAAAATTTCAAATGTGACATAATCTGCCATTTTATCCCCCTTTTTAATGTATATACGTATATGAGTAAATGCGTTTATTCGTTAAAAATTTATTACTCATTGTAATTTATTGTTATTAATTGTCATTAACTAACTCCCTATAGCCCATAGCCTAATTTATTTGACTCCCGACTCCATACTCCGCACATTAATTAATATACCCTTGGTTTTGGTGGAAATGTTTCTACTGTTAATGGTTTTAATCTAACAGGTCTATATTCTATTTTTACAGTTTTGCCATCTTCTTCAAGAAATGCTTCTGAATGTTTCAAATAATTTTGATCATCTCTTTCTGGATAATCATCTCTATAATGACCACCTCTTGATTCTTTTCTATGAAGAGCTGAAGTAGTTAGAACTTTTGATAAAAGTATCATGTTTTCAAGCTCAATTGCTTCAAGTAATTCTAAATTATAAACCTTGCCTTTATCATTTAGTTTAAAATCTTCCATTTTATTTTCTAATTCTTCAATATCCTTTAATGCTTGATTTAATGACTCTTCTGTCCTAAAAACACCAACATTTTTCTGCATTGTATCTATTAATTGATTGTAAATGTCATAATAAGTATATTTACCATTTGAATTAAATAATTTTTCAATTAATTTTACACCAAATTCACCAGCATTATCTTTTAATGGAACGAATTTATTATTTAACGCATAATTTGCAGCTTCTTGTCCAGCAGTTCTACCAAAAACAACTAAATCTAAAAGAGAATTTGTCCCCAATCTATTAGCTCCATGTACTGAATGGGAAGCACACTCTCCAGCTGCAAATAATCCTGGTATTGGTTCTTCTGGATTCTCACCACACCCTTTTACTACATAAGTTTTATAGTTTGTAGGTATACCTCCATTTTGATAATGTGCAGTAGGTGCTACAGGAATTGGTTCTTTTGTACAATCAACAGCTGCAAAAACAAGTGCTAATTCGTGAATAGCTGGCAATTTTTCCATAATTGCATCTTTTCCAATATGATCTATTTTTAAAAGAACATGGTCTTTATTTGGACCACATCCTCTTCCTTCAAGAATTTCTAACATAATTGAACGAGAAACAATATCTCTTGGTGCAAGGTCTTTTATTGTTGGAGCGTATTTTTCCATAAATCTTTCACCATTTGCATTTATTAAATATCCACCTTCACCTCTAACTGCTTCTGTAATTAAATTTCCAGCTGGGAAAATTCCTGTTGGATGAAATTGTATAAATTCAGCATCTGACCAAGATACACCTGCTCTAAGTGCAAGGGCAACACCATCACCAGTATTTATGTGAGCATTAGAATTAGTCTTAAATATTCTACAACATCCTCCTGTAGCAAAAATTATTGCTTTTGCATGAAAAATATGAAATCCTCCATTTTGAATATCCCAGCATAATATCCCGTTAACTGTTCCCTCATTTCTTAAAAGTTCTAATCCAATAAATTCATTAAAAAAGTATGTCCCTTGTTCAACAGATTTTTCATAAAGAGTTTGTAACATAGCATGTCCAGTTCTATCTGCTACATAACATGCCCTCTTTACTGGTCTTTTCCCGAATTCTGCAGTATGACCCCCGAATGGCCTTTGAGCTATCTTTCCTTCAGGTGTTCTATTAAAAGGAACACCTAAATGTTCAAGTTCAATTATCATTTGAGGTGCAGATTTTGTCATATACTCAGCTGCGTCCTGATCTGCAAGATAATCACTTCCTTTTACTGTATCAAACATATGCCAATGCCAATGATCCTCTTCTTCATTACCTAATGCAGCTGATATCCCACCTTGAGCTGAAATTGTATGACTTCTTGTTGGATATACTTTTGATATTACTGCAGTTTTACAATACTTTGATGCAACTTGAGCAGCATTTAACCCTGCTCCACCTGCTCCTAAAACTATAACGTCAAACTTATGATATTCTGCATTTATACTCATTTTAAACCTCTCTAAAATTTTTTTATGATGAAGAAATTATATTTAAAGCAATGATTGAAAGAGCTATTCCCACAATCCAGTAAATCCCATAAATTATTGCTCTCCAGCCAGGAGAAGCTACATAATCATCTGTAATCATTTTAAAACCATTCATTGTATGGAAAATTCCAAAAACGAATAGAGGACCAACTATTATTGTTTTTAATCCCCAATCACCACTTTTAATCATTGAAAAGAAATGTACAGCTATAACTATCATGAGGATTATTCCTGAAATCCTCTGCATTAACCATTCAAAAACTCCTTTATTGCTTGAAGCTGTATATTTATACATTTTAACCTCCTTAAATTATTGATACAATTCCAATTATAAAGAATACAATCATTAAAACAACAGCAGTGCTAAGCTGTTTGTTAAATACAGTTTCTTCAGCACCATTTCCAAAATCCATAATAACAATTCTAAATCCATTTAAAGCGTGGAATAAAAAACAGATTAATACTATAGCATGGAAGACAATATTATTTGTCAAACTATCAAACCAATCTGCATATCCTCCTTTTGATAAAATGTGAAAAATCAGATACAATCCAAGAATAATACCAGTAATTCTGTGAGCAAGCCAGGCAACCATTCCTGGATGCTTTTTGTAGCCAACTTTTTTGGGATAATTTTCTAAATCTTTCCTTGGCATTTTACCTCTCCTTTATTTTATTCTTTTATTTCAAATTTTTTTCTACCTAATTTATATAAATCATTCCCATATATATCATTAACTACAACTACTGGAAAATTTTCTACAACTAATTTTCTGATTGCTTCAGGGCCTAAATCTTCGTATGCTATGACTTCAGCTTCTTTTATACATTTAGCAATTAATGCACCAGCTCCACCAATTGCAGCAAAATATACTGCATGATATTTTACCATTGCATCAATTACTTCCTGACCTCTTGTCCCTTTTCCAATCATTCCTTTTAAACCTTTTTCAATTAATATAGGAGCATATTTATCCATCCTATAACTTGTTGTAGGACCTGCAGAACCAATTACCTGTCCAGGTTTAGGAGGTGTTGGACCAACATAATAGATTATCTGACCATTTATATCAAAAGGTAACTCTTCTCCTTTTTCTACTAAATCAACTAATCTTTTATGAGCAGCATCTCTACCTGTATAAATTATTCCACTTATTAAAACATTATCCCCAGCTTTTAAATCTTGTAAAATTTCTTCTGTTAATGGAGTTGTAATTTTTTTTACATTGTCACTCATTTTTAGCTCCTTTTTAATTAAGTGTTAGTGTTAGTGATGGTGTTAGTTTTTAATAATTTTAAATTTTGAATTTTGAATTTTAAATTGTTCATTAACTCCTGACTCCAAACTCCGCACTCCCGACTATATTACTATCTCTTTATGCCTTGCAGCATGACATTGTATATTAATTGCAACAGGTAATGAAGCAATATGACAAGGCTCCATTTTTATAAAAACTGCAAGAGCAGTAATTCTTCCGCCAAGTCCTTGAGGTCCAATACCAAGTTTGTTGATTTTTTCAAGTAGTTCTTTTTCAAGAGCATCAAGTTCTGGATCTGGGTTTGAAGAACCTATTTCTCTTAAAAGGGCTTCTTTTGCTAAAATAGCACTCCTTTCAAAATTCCCCCCAATTCCCACTCCTACAATTATTGGAGGACAAGGATTAGGGCCAGCTTCAGAAACTCTTTGAATAACAAGTTCTTTTATCCCTTCAACTCCATCTGACGGTTTCATCATTTTTACAAGACTCATATTTTCACTTCCACCACCTTTTGGGGCAATAATAACTTTAACTTTATCTCCAGGGACAATTCTTGTGTGAATAAC
>JALVYZ010000124.1 GCA_027037705.1 bacterium
TGTATAAGATACAAATACTGAATTGTTTGATGTAATAATTTCCCAAAAAAAACCAGAAGATTTTACAAATAAATATAACATTAAATTTTTAAAAGATATAAAAAAATTTATAGATAACTCTTAATGTACAACAGAGAAGTAACTCTTTATTCATATCCCTCAAAATTTTCAAAAAATAAAATAAAAGTCTTATTATACTATCCTAACAATTATTATATTGGTATGTCCAATTTAGGTTTTCAAACTATTTTTCACATTTTAAAAACAATACCTGACATTTATTGTGAACGAGGATTTTATCCTGATTTATGTTCTTTTGAGACAAAAACACCTTTAAAAAAATTTGATTTAATAATTTTTTCAATCTCATTTGAAATAGATTTTATAAATATTATTGAGATATTACTAAAAACAGAAATTGAAATATTTTCAGAAAAAAGAAACATCCCATTTTTAGCAGCAGGTGGTATAGCAATAACCTTAAATCCATATTTATATAAAAATGTCTTTGATGTACAATTTATTGGAGAAGGTGAAGAATTAATAAAAGAATTTATAAATGAATTTCTTGCAAATAAGAATTTCAGCAAAATAAAAGGAATATTTACAAAATACGATAATTTTCCAGATAGAAGAGTTTACTATAAAGATGATTTAGTGTCTCATTCTGTAATCATAACTCCAGAAACAATTTTTTCAAATAGTTTATTAATAGAAATTGCTCGCGGATGTCTCTTTGCCTGCAATTTCTGTGCTGTTTCCTATAACTATAAACCTTTTAGGCCTCGAAATAAAGAAAAAATCCTATCAATAATTACAATGCATAAGGATAATTATCAAAAAATTGGACTTATAAGCTCAAATGTGTGTTCTCATCCAGATTTTTTTGAAATAGGAGAATATATCTTAAAATTAAATAAAAAATTTTCCATATCTTCATTAAGACTTGATACATTAAAGGAAGAAACCATTGATCTATTAAAAAAAGCCAATAATAATACATTTACAGTTGCAATAGAAACAGGTTCAGAAAAATTAAGAAAGAAAATCAATAAAAAATTAACAGATAAACAAATTTTTAATGCTATTGAGCTTTTTATAAAGAAAAAAGTATTAAATCTAAAATTCTATTTTTTAGTTGGCCTTCCAGAGGAAGAATTTGAAGATATAATAGAAATAGTCAATATTATAAAAAAATTTAAAAGCATATACCATAAGAATAGAAATTATCTAAAACATTTTGGTAAATTCACTATTAGCATAAATCCTTTTATACCAAAAAGAAATACACCATTTTTTAATTATAAAATTGAAGATATCACTTCATTAATGCAGAAATATTCTTTTTTAAAAAAAGAATTAAAAAAAATTCCAAATGTAGAATTAATTTTTGAAAATATATATTCTGCATATTTACAATATTATCTTTCAACACAAAACGAAAATTTTGTTACGGAATTAATAAATAAAGTTAAATATAGACTTTCAAATAAGAAGTTTATTGACAAAATAAATGAAATATATTATTAATCTCTCGCTTTGCTGAGGTGGTGGAATAGGCAGACACGCCATCTTGAGGGGGTGGTGCCCACCGGGCGTGCGGGTTCAAGTCCCGCCCTCAGCATTAAATTCCTTTCTAAAAATTTATTATAAAATAAAAAAAGGGGCATAAGCCCCTTAAATTTATATAGCCATTTGTTCTAATCTTCTAATTCTTTCCTCTATAGGTGGATGTGTACTAAAAAGATTTAATATTGAATGTCCTCCTGACAGTGGATTAACAATAAACATGTGAGCTGTGGCAGGATTAATTTTTTCTGGAGGTGCTACTTGAACTCCATAAGCAAGTTTTTTTAAAGCATTAGCTAAATATAATGGATTTCCAGTTAATTTTGCACCACTTTCATCAGCCATATACTCTCTTGCTCTTGATATTGCCATCTGTATTAAAAATGCTGCAATTGATGCTATTATACTAAAAATTAATATAAAAATAAAATTTGCTCCACTATCTTCGTCATCACCACCAACACCAAATATTGCTCCCCATTTCATCCAATCTGCTATCATTGCTATTGCACCAGCCATTGTTGCAGCTATTGTAGATACTAAAATATCTCTATGTTTAATATGAGATACTTCATGAGCTAAAACTCCAAAAAGTTCATCTTCTGTAAGCAAATTCATAATTCCAGTTGTAACTGCCACTGCTGAATGAGATGGATTTCTTCCAGTTGCAAATGCATTTGGCATTTGAGTATCAATAATATAAACTTTTGGCTTTGGGATATTAGCTCTTTGAGCTAAAATTTCAACCATTTTATGTAAGGATGGCGCTTCTTCTGGTGAAACCTCTTTAGCACCATACATTTTTAACACAATTTTATCACTAAACCAATAAGAGAACATATTCATAACAAGAGCAATAAGAAACGCCACTATCATTCCACTTTTACCACCAAATAAATTTCCAAGCATCACAAATATAACTGTGAGAACTGCCATAAGTAAAAAAGTTTTAAATTGATTCATAAATACCTCCTGATTTTTTTAATATTAATATAAAAAGTTTAAAATAAAAGTCAATGTAAAAATTATTAATTTTTTTGTTGACTCAAACGAATAATTTTTATAATAGACTTTGAAATGCAGGTTCAGGGAAGTGGGTGAAAATCCCACCCTGGCCCCGCAGCCGTGAGTCAGCCGAGCACCTGGTGGAAAAAATTTTTTAAGATGTATTGAACTTTTTATTAAGATAAGTTCATTCTTTTAATAATGATTCATTCCCCAGGTGCTTGAGGAGAACCTGGTTCTCTGTCACTGGTTTGTAGGGTATGAAGCTCACACACTGGGAAGGCAGAGAGGAAAATCAGGTTCCATCGAGTACTTAAAATTTAAGTGCTCGATTTGACGAGGCGGAATACCTGGCCTGCAGTAAAAACTCCCGGGGGGTTGGAGGATGCACATTCAAATAATTAATACATTCCTCTAACTTTTCCCAAAAAATTTTTAATAATATAAATTTAAAAAAGGAGGTGTAAAATGTGTGGAAGTTATTTGCGGTTGAAATCTATTTTTCAAAACAAGTCAAAACCCCCGCCTGAAATCTTTCTCATGAAGAGAAACTTTGATTGAAAACACTCAACTGAATAAACCAATAAAAAGTAAAAGGAGGTAAAAATGAAAAAAATTTTATTTGCTTTTGTTGTATCAATTTTTTTATTATGCCCGATTTTCTTAAATGCTGAAACAAATGAGGAGTTATTACAACAGATTAAAATTTTACAACAAAAATTAGCAGAACTTGAAAAAAAGGTTGAAGCTCAACAACAATCAATTCAAGAAACAAAAAAAACACAAGAAGAAATTAAGGAAGCTTCTGAAATGTTAAAAAATATAAAAGAGCATATTTCAATTGGAGGAACTGTTGAAGTTGAAGTAAATAACACAAACATTAAAAGAAAATCTGCAAGAGATACTGAAGATTCAGACATTACTCTTGCAACTGCTGAACTTGATGTTGAAGCAAAACTTCACAAATATGCAACTGCAAATTTAGTATTCTTATGGGAAGAAGATGATACAGAACCTGTGGACATTGATGAAGGTTACATTACTTTAGGCAACACAGATAAATTTCCTTTATATTTAAAAGCTGGAAGGATGTATGTCCCATTTGGAAATTTTGAAACAAATTTTATTTCAGATCCATTAACTTTAGAACTGGGAGAAATCCAAGAAAGTGCAGTTTTAGGTGGATTTTATTACAAAGGAATTGATTTATCAGTATATGCATTTAATCCAGATATTGATGAAAATAATGATAGCGATGATAGAATTAGAAGTTGGGGAGCAACATTAACTTTAGAATTTGGCCCTGCAAATCCAGGTGAACCAGGCTCAGAAGCTCATGAAAATTATAATAATCATATTTTAAGAATTTTACCTGAGGATGCGTCTCTTGTTATGCAATTTTCATATTTAAATAACATTGCAGATACAAATGATTTTAAAGACTATATGAGTGACAATGGGTGGGATAAGGTTAAAGATTATGTTGATGGATTTCATGCATTTTTAATGGCAGAGTTTAAAGGATTTAATTTTATAGCAGAATATGTTGGAGCACTTGATGATTTTGACAAAACAGATTTTGGTGGAATTGGTAAAAAATTCCAGCCAAAAACATGGAATTTTGAATTAGGATATACTTTCCCATATTGGGGAGAAAGAGAGATGACAGTTGCAGTAAAATATGAAGGTAGTGATGAAGCAGAATTTATTGACCCTGAACTATTTATGGAAAAGCAATATGGAATTGCATTTACATTTAATTTATTCAACAATGAAAAATGGGGAACAACAGTTGATTTAAGTATTGAATATTTACATGGAGAAGCTGATGACTCTGCTATAAAATTTTTAGGAGAAAATGTTGATAAAAAG
>JALVYZ010000125.1 GCA_027037705.1 bacterium
GTTTATTACAGTATATTAGGTTTATGGGAGGTTCTTTTGGGACTGCCCTTGCAACAAATACATTACAATCAAAAATTGCAGAACATTATGAAGGTATTTCAACAGTGCAAAACTATTTTCATATATCAATTTATTTACATAGAATTAAAGAAAAACTATCTATTTTAATGACAGAACCTCTTGCAGAAATTAAATCTAAGATTTTGCTACTAAAAGTTCAAACTTTGATGAGTGGCTCGTACGCTTTTCAGGACACTTTTAGACATGCAGGTTATTTTGGAATTTTTGGATTATCATTTCTAATCTTGTTATTTATTCCCTTTAGGAATAATTCCAGCAAAAAACAGAATAATTTGAATCAACTTTAATTTTTTCAGGAAATTTTTCAAAACATATTTCTTTTGATAACTTACATCTATCAGCAAATTTACAGCCTTTTATGTTTTTAAAAATATCTGGGACTTCTCCTTCTATAACCGGCAATTTTTCAATTTTTTTATCAACTGGTGGAATTGAATTTATTAATCCTTTTGTATAAGGATGTAAAGGATTTTTTAAAATAGAATTTTTATCTCTATATTCAACAATTTTTCCTCCATACATTACAATTACTTCATCAGCTATTTTATTAACTATTCTAAAATCATGAGTAATGAATAATACTGACAATTCTGAATTTGACTGCAATTCTTTAATTAAATCTAAAACCCTTTCCTGAGTAGTAACATCAAGAGCAGTTGTTGGTTCGTCTGCAATTAAAATATCTGGATTACAACATAAAGCAATTGCAATCATAACCCTTTGCCGCATTCCACCACTCAGTTCATGAGGGTATGAATTAAAAACTTTTTCAGGATCTGGTAATTTTACTTTTTCAAATAGGCTTAGAGAAAGGTCTTTTGCCTCTTTTTTAGTCATATCTTTATGAGTTAAGATGGTTTCAACAATCTGCTCTCCTGCTTTAAAAACAGGATTTAAACTCATCATTGGATCTTGAAAAATAATTCCAATTTTATTTCCTCTAATTTTTCTTATTTCCTCGTTTGTTAATTTTAATAAATTAATATTATTAAATAAAATTTCACCACCAACAATTTTTCCAGGTGGTTCAATCAATTTTAAGATTGATAAAGCTGTAACACTCTTCCCACAACCAGATTCTCCAACAATTGCAAGAATTTTTTCTTTTTTTAAATTAAATGATATATTGTCTACAGCCCTCCCCTCACCTTTATCAGTATAAAAATATGTTTTTAGATTTTTAACTTTTAAAATTGTTTTTTCATTCATAAATATTGACATTAATATTATAAGAAGTGATTGTCAATGTTTTATCATTTAAGTTAAATTTGAAATTAAAAGCGAAGCATAATAAATATTTTTAACTATAAAATCTGCTTGTGTAGTTTTAAAATAATTTTTTCCATAACCTGTCCCAACAAGAATTGTTTTCATATTACAATTTAGACCTGTTTCAATATCAGTCTCTTTATCGCCTATGAAATAAGAATTTTTTAATTTAATATCTGGATATTTTTCTAAAACTTTCTTAATTAGTCCAGTTTTTGGTTTTCTACAATTACAATTATGTTCAGGAAGATGAGGACAATATAAAAAGTCATCAATATTTAGCTTCTTGCAGAGATATGAATTTACTTCAATTACAAAACTTTCTAAAAAATAACCTCTTGCAACACCAGATTGATTGGTTATTAAAAAAATTTTATATCCATAATTTTTTAAAATTTTTATTGCAGAATATGCAAATTGATAAATTTTTATTTGTTCAAATGATGAAAGATAATTTACCTCTTCAATTATTGTACCATCTCTGTCAATAAAAATTGCATTCATTTCAAAATCTACATAAAAAATTATAAAAAATTAATCAACTAACTTGTAAAAAAAACAATATTGTTTTATAATAAATATTGTGAAAAATTATTATATAGGAATAGATATAGGCAGTATTAGTTTAAAAGCCTGTGTTATTGATGATAATGAAAATATAGTCTATTTATCACCTTACATAAGACACTTTGGATTAATTCTTGAAGAAACTTCCAATCTTTTAAAAAACATTGAGAAAAAGTTTGGCAATAATAAAATAAAATCTATTGTTATAACAGGATCACTTGGCAATACATTATCAGAACATTTCTCTTTACCTTATGAAATTGATACTATCACTTTGTCTCTTGGAGCTTTAAAAATAGTTCCAGAAGTTAAAACTATTATAAATGTTGGTGGACAGCAGGCAATTTTAATTAAAATTCATAATTCTAAAGGGAAATGGTTTATTTCTGATTTTTCTATAAATGAACCTTGTGCTTCAGGCACTGGGTCATTTATAGAACAACAAGCAGAGAGGTTATCTCAATCCATATTTGGAGAAAATTTAGATAATTTTCATCAAAAGCATGAAGAAGTTTTACAAAAATTTATCCAGCTTGGATTAAAAAGCAAATCGCCTGCGCCAGTTGCATGTCGTTGTACAGTATTCACAAAATCTGACATGATTCATCTACAAAATAATGGAGAACCTGTTGAGAATATTATTGCTGGAGTACATTATGGAAATGCTGCAAATTTGATAACAAATTTAATTGGAAATCAAAAAATAGAAAAACCTGTTATATTTTGCGGAGGACTTGCTGCAAATGAGCTTCAGGTAAAAGCTTTTAAGTCATTTATTCCAGATATAATTGTTCCAGAACATTTTGCTTTTTTATCTGCAATTGGAGCAGCAATTCTTGCAAAAGAAAATAATATTTCAAAAAAAGTTGATTTTGCTAATTTAAAAACAGAAAAAACATTCAATTATTCATTCCCAACTACTGAACCATTAAAGCTGGAATTATCAAAATTTGATGATGATAACTCACTTCCAGAATGGAATTACAATGATAAAATTAAATGTTTTTTAGGTGTAGATATAGGTTCTACAAGCACAAAATATGCATTAATTGATGAAACAGGTAAAATTATACATAAATGTTATAGACCAACTATGGGAAGACCTATTGAAGTTACTCAAAGTTTATTAAATTTTCTTTTTTCTGATACAAAGGAAAATATTGAAATAATTGGAATTGCAACAACTGGTTCTGGAAGAAATGTTATTGGAGATTTTTTAGATGCAGATCTTGTAATTGATGAAATTACAGCACATGCAAGAGGTGCTGTTCAAATTGATAAAAATATAGACACTATTTTTGAAATTGGTGGTCAAGATTCAAAATATATAAGACTTAAAAATGGATATCCAATAGATTTTGAAATGAATAAAGTTTGTTCTGCTGGTACAGGTAGTTTTCTTCATGAGCTTGCAAATAAGTTTAAAATTAACATTGTAAATGAATTTCAGGACATTGCCCTCTCTTCTGAAAATCCAATTAAGTTATCAGAAAGATGTACAGTTTTTATGGAATCAGATTTAATGGGTTATGCTCAGAAAGGAGCACAATTAAAAGATTTAATAGCAGGGTTAAGCTATGCAATAGTTTTAAACTATTTGAATAGAGTTGTTGGTAATAGATTCATTGGTAATAAAATTATGTTTTTAGGTGGTCCATCTTTGAATAAAGCAATTGTTGCTGCTTTTGAAAGAACCTTAAAAAAGGAGATTATTGTTCCAAAGCATAGAGAAGTAATGGGTGCTTATGGTGCTGCATTACTTGTAAAAGAGAAGTATGAGAAAGAAAAATTTGATTTAAAAACAAGAAATTACAATGAGTTAATTAAAAAGAAAGTTGAATATAAAGAAACAATTTGTAGAGCTGAGAAAAGATGTAAAAATGAATGCAAATTAAAAATATACAATTTTGGTGGCAGGAAAAGTATATGGGGAGGAGATTGCGGTAGATATGAAATAACAAATTATAAAGGTGAACCTGCTGAAGACTATATAAAAATTAGGAATGAAATCTTGCTAAAATATCTTAAAAATTACAATACTGAACCTGGTAAATTATCAATTGATAAAAAAGATGCTCCAATTATTGGAATCCCTCTTGGTGTTCATTTTCATGAATGGGTTATTTTTTATGTTTCAATTTTTAAAGAATTAGGATTTAATATTTATTTAAATCCATTTACAAATAACGAAATTGTAAAATTAGGGCTAATATCTGTTACAGCTCCAATGTGTTTTCCAATTAAAGTATTTCATGGTCAGGTCAAATATCTTTTAGATAAGTCTGAGTTTTATTTTATACCAAATGTCCTTGATATGCCCTCAATAAATAATGATGAAAAATCTCAATTCTGTCCAATGGTATCAGCATCCCAATATATTGTAAGAGCAGCATTAGATATTGATGAAAAGAAAATAATTAGACCTCATATTCATCTTAAAGATAGTTTAAAATTAAATGCACATAGATTTTATGAGTCTTTACCTGAAAATTTAAAAAAATCTAAAAAAAAGATTGAAGATG
>JALVYZ010000126.1 GCA_027037705.1 bacterium
CTGACATATAAATAATTCTTAATCTTGTGGAAGGTGAAGAATAAACTCCAGTTAAAGCAAGAACTTTTATTATAGCCCTCTCATCCATTCTTCTCTTAAGGGTATATCACCCTTTAATGCTTTCTCAAGCATTTTTAATGCTTCTTCTTTTTCATCTGGCATTTTAACCTTTAAAGGGAGGTAATTTGATGCATGATTACTTGTAAATAAACCATGAGTCATATTAGTTGCTTCAAGCATATTTTTTAATTCAACTAAAAGTTCTCTTTGGTTCAACGGCTTAAATTCTCCTCTTTGAACCATATCGTAAAGTTCAGTTCCTGGAACAATCATAACAGTTAATGCTCCAACATAGTCTGGATCTATTTTTGTCAATAATTTTCCTGTATCAACAGCATGTTCATACGATTTCCCATTAGGAGCAATTCCAAGTAATACTGTGCATGATAATTTAATCCCAGCTTCAATTACTTTTCTTCCCTGTTCATAGAGTTCCTGATGAGTAGTGCCCTTTTTTACAAATTTTAAAGTTTCATCATTTCCTGATTCAATTCCATAATATATTATTCCAAGTTTTAAATCTTTTAACTCTTTTAGTTCTTCAAGTGTCTTTCTTTTAATAGCTTTTGCATTTGCATATATGCCAATTCTTTCAAGTAAAGGCAATTTTTTATTTATCTGTTCAAGTAGCCAAACAAGTTTCTTTTGAGGTAATATTAAAGCATCCCCATCCATAATAAAAAGTCTTCTAACATTAAAATAATTATTTGCTGCATAATCTAAATCTTTTAATATTATTTCATCTGGTTTTATTTTAAATCTTACTCCTTTATATGTAGGACAAAAAATACATTTATTATGTGAGCAACCCACAGTAACCTGCAATAAAATACTTCTTGCTTCACTTGGTGGTCTAATTATATGATTTCCTTCATAATGCATTCCACTCATTCTTGTTACCTCAAAAAGTTTATGCGTAAATGTGAAAAACTTTTTTGTTATTAATTGTTATTTATCGTTATTAGTAGTTATTCATTGTTATTTGTTGTTCGTGATTCGTAATTCGTGGCTCGTGGTTCGTGTTTTTTCTTCCACCTTCCTCCTTCCACCTTCTACCTTTTAATTAAAATTTACAATTCACTAACATTAACTAACATCATCAACCTTAACTAACTTTTAAATAACTACTCCGCACTCCCGACTCCCGACTAATATCTACTTTGGCATCATAAAAAACCTTTTCCATCTAATTTTATGCAACCAGTCAGCTTTACTATCCCATGAAAAATAGATAATTAAAGGTTTACCTCCTCGGATATATTTATATTCTACTGGTCCCCAGAACCTACTGTCAAAACTTTCATCTCTATTATCTCCCATTACAAAATAACTATCTGGTGGAACTTTATATGGCCCAAAATTATCTCTTGGATTCATTTCTCTTGGATAAATTGTTGGATCTATATGTCTTCCCCATGGGTCTTTTATCCTTTTACCATTAATATAAACAACTTTGTTTCTAATTTCAATAATATCTCCAGGCTCACCAATTACTCTTTTAACATAATATTTACCTTGATCCACAGGGCATTTAAATATTAAAATATCCCCTCTTTTTGGTTTTTTTATTCTCCATATAACCTTATCTGTAAAGGGGATATGAGTGCCATAAATAAATTTTGTCACTAATAGATGATCTCCAACTAATAATGTTGGCACCATTGATGTTGAAGGAATTTTAAATGCCTGTATAAAAAATGCTCTAATAAATAGAGCAATAATTAAGGCTACTACTATTGATTCTATCCAATCTTTAACTTTATCCATAAATGTCATGTTTTCTTTACCCATTTTTTCTACTCCTAAAAAATCTAAACTTTTAATACAGCTAAAAATGCCTCTTGTGGGACATTTACATTCCCTATTTCCTTCATTCTTTTTTTCCCTTCCTTTTGCTTTTCAAGTAACTTTCTCTTTCTTGTAACATCTCCACCATAACATTTTGCAAGAACATTTTTCCTCAATGCTTTTACTGTTGTTCTTGCTATAATTTTTGAACCAATTGCCGCTTGAATAACCACCTCAAAAAGCTGTCTTGGAATTATCTCTTTTAATTTAGAACATAAATCTCTTCCTTTATAATAAGCATTATCTCTGTGAACAATTATTGATAATGCATCAACTACTTTTCCATTAATTAAAATATCAAGTTTAACTAAATCTGATCTTTTATAACCGGAAAAAGTATAATCCATTGAAGCATAACCACGGGAAACAGATTTTAATTTATCGTAAAAATCAAGAACAATTTCATTTAATGGCAATTCATACTCTGCAACAACCCTTCCAACATCAAGATATTTCAAATCTTTTTGAATTCCTCTTTTCTCCTCACATAATTTTAATATCGGTCCTACATATTCTGCAGGAGTATGAATTGACGCTAAAATATATGGTTCCTCTATATATTCAATTAATGTTGGATTTGGTAAATCGCTTGGATTATGAATTTCTAAAACTTCTCCTTTTTTTGTATAAACTTTGTAAACAACAGTAGGAGCAGTTGTTAAAATATCAATTCCATATTCTCTTTCAAGTCTTTCTTGAACAATCTCCATATGAAGAAGTCCTAAAAAACCACATCTAAATCCAAAGCCAAGAGCTTGTGATGTCTCTGGTTCAAAAGTAAAAGAAGAATCATTTAATGCTAATTTTTCAAGAGAATCCCTCAATTCTTGATAATCATCTGAATTTATAGGATAAATCCCTGCAAAAACCATAGGTTTAACTTTTCTAAATCCTGGAAGTGGTGTTTCTGCAGGGTTAATTGCATCTGTAATAGTATCGCCAACTAAAATATCTTTAATATTTTTAATACCTGTAATTACAAAGCCAACATCCCCTGTAGAAATTTTATCAACTTCTTGAGCAAAGGGAGAATAAATTCCTAATTTTACAACTTCACATTCTTTTTCTGTTGACATGAATTTTATCTTTTGACCTTTTTTAATTTCTCCATCAAAAACCCTAATTAAAGCAATTACTCCCTGATAAGAATCATACCAAGAATCAAAAATTAATGCTTTTAATGGAGCTTTTTCATCTCCCTGTGGAGGTGGAACTACTTCAATAATTCTATCTAAAATCTCTTCAATCCCAATACCTTCCTTAGCACTCGCAAGGATAGCACCTGAAGCATCAAGTCCAATTATATCTTCTATTTCCTTTTTTACTCTTTCAGGTTCAGCATTAGGTAAGTCTATCTTATTTATTACTGGAATAATTTCTAAATTGTTGTCAATTGCTAAGTATACATTTGCTAAAGTTTGAGCTTCAACTCCTTGTGAAGCATCAACAACAAGTAATGCCCCCTCACATGCAGCTAAACTTCTTGATACCTCATAAATAAAATCAACATGGCCAGGAGTATCAATTAAATTTAAAATGTATCCTTTATAATTTATTTTAACAGTTTGAGCTTTTATTGTAATTCCTCTTTCCCTTTCAAGCTCCATTTTGTCTAAAAATTGTTCTTTCATCTCTCTTTCAGAGACAGCTCCAGTAAACTCTAAAATTCTATCTGCGAGTGTAGATTTTCCATGGTCAATATGCGCAATTATTGAAAAATTTCTAATCTTTTCTTTCATAGTGCAAGGTAATTAGCACAAAATATATTATAGTTGCAAGATAAAAAAAATTAACTATATTTAATACAAAAAAGGAGGATAAAATGCCTTACGAAGGTGAAATTATAAAAGAAGGAATTTTAATTGGGAGCAAAGCCATTGAAAATGCGCCACAACTAATTGGAATACCAACAGGGATAGAAGGACTTGATGATTTGTTTTTTACAATTAAAGATGGTCAAACTGTTCCTCTTGGAGGAATACCACAATATTCTGTGTTTAATATAACTGGAATAAATGATACAGGAAAATCATTATTTGTTGAACAATTTGCCATTTTTCAAGCAAAAAGAGGTGAAAAAGTAGCTTTTATAACTGTTGAGACACCTGCGAATTTTTTAGTATCATCTCTTGAATATAGAGCAAAAGCAATGGGATATGAATTTAAAAATTTTGAAGACAATATTATATTTATTGATGCAGCCTCTTATTCATCTCTTAGAGATAATATTCCTAATCTGTTAAATACATTAGCTTATGCTATAAAAGAGTATAAGATTAAATTTACTGTAATTGATTCTGTTACTGGATTATATGAAAATAAAGAAATGACAGCAAGAGTTACAGTAAGAAAACTTTATAATTTTATGAAAAAATGGTATCAAACAGCACTTTTTGTGTCTCAAAAAAGAAGTTCTCATGAAGAACTTAGTGCTGAAGCTGCTGGTGGATTTGCAGTGGGACATATTGTAGATGGTACTATAGTTTTAGCAAAAGAGGTTATTTCTACTCAATATCTTGCAAAACAA
>JALVYZ010000127.1 GCA_027037705.1 bacterium
TAGATGGGTATATGCGAGAAAGTGTCAATGTGGATTGTTTAATAAGAGATTTTAATCGCATTTACTCATTTCCGCATCTACGCATATACACATTAACGAGGTATAACATGGATAACAGAAAATATTACAACTATGCATTGTATCTGGCAATTTTTACAATTGCTTATAATTTTGTTGAAGGTATTATTGCAACATATTTTGGTACAAGTGATGATAGTATAGCTCTATTTGGATTTGGTGTGGATAGTTTTATAGAGTTAATTTCAGGTTTTGGAATAGCTCACATGATTTACAGAATTAAAAACAATCAAAATATTGCAGACCAGAAGTTTGAAAAAACTGCTTTGAAAATTACAGGAATCTCATTCTATCTTTTAACCGCTGGCTTAACTATTGGTGCGATAATCAATATTTCAACAGGTAGAAATCCTGAAACAACTTTCTGGGGTATTATAATATCAACAATTTCAATACTTATAATGTGGGCATTGATTTTTGGTAAGAAAAAAGTGGGTAAAAAAGTTAATTCAGATGCAATAATTGCAGACGCAAATTGCACTAAAGTTTGTATGTATATGTCTTTAATTCTTTTAATTTCATCAGGATTGTATGAATTTTTTAGAATTCCTTATGTTGATTCTCTTGGTGCAATTGGCATAGCATATCTTTCATTTCAGGAAGGAAAAGAATGTTTTGAAAAAGTTGAAAATCCCACCTTATCATGTGCAGAAGGCTGAGCTAAATCAAAATAATTACCTGGGATGGTAAGGCTTCACCCTGTGAAATATAAATTAGCAAGTTACTTGATTAATATAATAAATTCTTATTTCATAGGGTAAAGGTTAAAGGGAGAAGGGAATTATGAAATATACAATTAAAATCAAAGGCATGACATGTGCTGCATGTGCTAACAGGATTGAGAAAAAATTAAGTAAAACCAAAGGAGTCCTTTTGGCAAATGTTAATTTAACAACTGAAAAAGCAAGTATTGAAATTGATGAAAAGGACATAAAACCTTCTGATATAATAAAAATTATTGAAAACACAGGATATTCAGTCCCTTCAAAAGAAATTGAGCTTGCAATTAAAGGTATGACCTGCGCTGCATGTGCAAATAGAATTGAAAAAAAATTAAATAAAACTAATGGTGTAATTCAAGCAAATGTAAATCTTGCGACAGAAACTGCAAAAGTAAAGTTTTTAGATTCTTTGATTACACCTGATACAATAGTAAAAAAAATTAAAGAAACTGGATATGATGCTATTTTAAAAGATGAAACTGTAGATATTTCAAAAGATGATGAAATTAAACATAAAAAGAGAATTCTCATAATCTCTGCAATATTTTCATTCCCATTATTAATGAGTATGTTTTTTCATATACCTTCTTTCATTCAATTTATTTTAGCATCAATAGTTCAATTTTATCCAGGCTTGCAATTTTATAAAGGTGCTTATCTAAGTCTTAAAGATAAGTCAGCAAATATGGATGTGCTCGTCGCACTTGGTACAAGTGCTGCATATTTTCTAAGTATCTATAATATGTTTAAAGGAGGTCATCTATATTTTGAAAGTTCAGCCGTTTTGATTACATTAATTTTAGTAGGGAAATATCTTGAAACTGTTGCAAAATCAAAGACAAGTTATGCCATAAAGAAATTAATGGAATTAAGACCTTCAACAGCAAGGGTTCTGAAAAATGGAAAAGAAATTGAAGTCCCAGTTGAAAAAGTTAATATTGGAGAAATTCTACTTGTGAAACCTGGTGAAAAAATACCACTGGATGGCATTATTATTGAAGGAGAAAGCTATGTTGATGAATCAATGATAACAGGAGAGAGTATTCCTGTAAACAAAAGAGTTAATGATGAAGTAATTGGAGCAACAATAAATCAAAATGGATTTTTAAAAATAAAGGTTACAAAAATAGGTAAAGATACATTTTTATCTCAAATAATAAAAATTGTTGAAGAAGCGCAGTCTTCAAAAGCTCCAATTCAAAGGTTTGCAGATATTGTGTCAGGATATTTTGTGCCTGCTGTTGTACTTATTGCTTTCATAACATTTTTTATATGGTATTTTTTTATTGATGCAGGAAATTTTTCAAGAGCAGTTCTAAATTTTGTATCTGTTCTTGTAATTGCATGTCCATGTGCCCTTGGGTTAGCAACTCCTACTTCAATTATGGTTGGCACAGGTAAAGGTGCTGAACTTGGAATCTTATTTAGAGGTGGAGAGTTTCTTGAAATTTTACAAAAAATTAAAACCATAGTTTTTGATAAAACAGGCACATTAACAAAAGGTAAATTTCAAGTTACTGATGTTATTGGAGATGAAAAAGATGTTATTAAAATTGCAGCAATAGCTGAAAAGATGAGTGAGCATCCTCTTGCCAGAGCAATTATTAATAAAGCAAAGGATTTAAATATTGAAATAATTGAACCTGAATATTTTACTATTAAAAAAGGTTTTGGTGTTGTTGCAAAAATTGGGACTAATGAAATTATTGTAGGAAATGAAAATTTAATGATTGAAAATAATATTGAAATTGCAAAAAAATTAAAAGAGAAAAAGCAAATTTTTGATAAACAGGGGAAAACTTCATTTTTTGTAGCTAAAAATGGGAAACTTATTGGGATTATAGCAGTTAGGGATGAAATCAAAGAAAATGCAAAAGAAACAGTTAAAATGTTAAAAGATAGAAGAATCAATGTCTATATGTTAACTGGTGATAATAAGATAACAGCAGATGCAATAGCAATAGAGTTAAATATTGATAAAGTATATGCAGAGGTATTACCTGATAAAAAAGCAGATAAAATAATTGAAATTAAAAAAAAGGAAAATTTTGTAGCAATGGTAGGTGATGGTATAAATGATGCGCCAGCATTAGCAAGTGCAGATGTTGGCATTGCAATTGGAAGTGGAACTGATGTGGCAATTGAGGTTGCTGATATTATTTTAATAAAAGATGATTTAATTAAGATTGTTACGGCATATGAATTAAGCAGGGCAACAATGAAGAACATAAAACAAAATCTTTTCTGGGCATTAATTTACAACATTATTGGAATTCCAATTGCCGCTGCAGGACTATTAAATCCAATGATTGCAGGTGGTGCAATGGCATTTAGTTCTGTTTCAGTTGTTACTAACGCCCTAAGATTGAGAAATTGGAAAGCACAATACTAAATTCATGAAAATAGGAAAACCTCCTCTTTTATAAAGAGGAAAAGGAGGATTTAATGGATATTAATATTGTCATTGGTGGAGCAGCAGGCCAAGGATTAAATATTATTGAAGAAATAATCTTAAAATCATTAAAAAAATCTGGATATTATGTATTTGCTTCCAAAGAGATAATGTCAAGAATTAGAGGTGGAATAAATACCATAACAATTAGAATCTCTGATTCAAAAAAAAATGGCTTTAAAAAATTTATTGATATACTAATACCACTTAATGAGTTTGTTGTGGATTGGATTAGAAATAGAATTAGTGAAAATACAATTATATTAGATGAAAAAAAATTAAATTTTAAAGAAATTTCAAAAAATATAGGAAGTGGAATTTATGAAAATGTTGTTATTGCGGGAATTATAGGAAAAATTTTTAATATTGAATTGAATATTTTGAATGAGATTATAGTTGAAACTTTTAAAAACAAATCAGAAAAAATTTTATCAAAAAATTTAATAGCTATTGAAAAAGGATTTTCAAAAGGCAAGGAATTAAATATAAATATTCAGACAAATAAAACTAATCTTGATAATAAAATTTTAATCAATGGAACTCAGTCAGTTGCTTTAGGGGCATTAGCAGGTAATTGTAATTTTGTTTCATTTTATCCAATGTCGCCTTCCACAGGAGTTGCAATATTTTTAGCTCAGTATGCAAAGGAAATGGGAATTGTTGTTGAGCAATTTGAAGATGAGATTTCCGCAATTTGTGCCTCTATTGGCGCATGGTTTTCAGGGGCAAGAGGATTTGTAACAACTTCAGGAGGCGGATTTGCCTTAATGGAAGAGGCAATAAGCCTTGCAGGGATGAGTGAAAGTCCTCTTGTTATTCATATTGCACAAAGACCAGGACCAGCCACAGGGCTTCCTACAAGAACAATTCAAGCTGATCTAAATTTGGTCTTGAATGCAGGCCATGGAGAATTTCCAAGAATAATTTTTGCTCCATCTACAGTTGAAGATGCATTTTATTTAACTCAAAAGTCATTTAATTTGGCTGATAAATATCAAATACCAGTTTTTATTTTAACAGATCAGTTTTTAATGGATTCTTTTTATACAACAGATACTTTTTCATTGGATCAAATTGAAAATGAATACTACATTGGTTTAACTAACAAAGATTACAAAAGGTATGAAATTACAAAAAATGGAATATCAATTAGAGG
>JALVYZ010000128.1 GCA_027037705.1 bacterium
GTTGATGAATCTCGATCAAGTGAAACTGGAGGAACAGGTCTTGGGCTTTCAATATGCAAATCAATAGTTGAACTTCACAAAGGAAAAACCTCACCAGAAAGTAAATTAGGTGAATATACAAAATTTGAAATAATTTTTAGAGAGGAGATTTAAATGAAATCTCCTCTCTTTTAGAAAATTTTTATTTTTAATATTATCAAAATCTAAATTTATTAATTAAAAATTAAAACTTAATATACTATCATTATCATATCCATTTCTGCTTGGCTTACATTATTACCATTATAATCTAAATGGTTATTTATATTTGAATCAACTGCATAGTAAAAATAATATTTACCAATAGGGACTCCATTCAAATTAGGTAAATAAAGTAAGGTCAAATCATTAAAACTCACTGTAGGACCACCATAAGCAGGAATAGGATTATTACAATCACATAGACTATAAGTAAAACTTGGATTTAAACAGATACATGAATCATTATATAGTTTTATCCAGAAAAAGTGCTCATAATTTTTCATCTCTTCTGGAATAGATAACGATAAATTAACACTTAATGAATCATTAAAAGATAATTCAGCTTTTGATTGCCCATTAACTGTTACTTGAGGAGTAATTGCTGTATTATTGTTTGATGAAGTCCCTGAACTGTTATGTAAATCAAATACAAAAAATCCGTGATATGATGCAGAATATAAATAATCATTTTTCACATAGAAATCAGAAGAAGATAGATATTCATCATAACCATAGACATTAAAAGTTAATTTATATGACTTTAAATATACAGGATTTTCAGGATCATCTGCTATTGAATATATATGAATATTTTGACCATCAAAAATATAAAGTTTACTGTCGCTATACCTAATACTTAAAGTTGAAAGTTCTGTTGTTATTCCAATTTTATTTCTTACTATAGGATTACAAGGTGAGGACACATCTATGATATATAGTAAATTTGTTGATTTTATTCCATAAATATAATTTCCAACTAATATAAAATCATTAAAAGGAGTTATCTCTATTGGTAGAGTATAACATTGTTTAAAGTGATCCCAACTTTTTTCATCAAAGGGATCAGTTACATCAAAAATTACAAAACCGCTTCTACCTTGAGTTAATAAGTATCCACTATAATAATACACTTTTCCTCCACCAGTTCCCATTGTAATTTTTATAAAATCAGCATCACCTTTACTTGTCTCATAATAAGCAATAAGGTATGGGTCATCAATCATATATATTATACCTCCATTTACTGCAAATCCATATAAACCAGAACGATCTCCATAAGGTTGTATAGAATTTTCCAGCACATATTGTGTGTATCTATCATCAATTGGTTTATAAATATTAATACTCCCATTATTTATATATAATTTACCATTAACAAATTTAAGATTGTTGACAGCATTGCCTGGAATATCAATATTGGTTTCATAAACATTTAACTGACCTGTTGAAGCTGTATCTATAAGAACTAATTTATTATCATTCCTGAAGGTTAAAAAATAATTAGTTCCTGGAATATAAACTATTTTGTAAAATGCAAATGAATTATTTGTAGGCTCAGTAACAGAACCTACTAAAGCTGCCTTTTCATAATTTTCAGCAAATAAAATATTAGAGATAAAAAAAACAAACATTACAATTGTAAAAATGAATTTAATTCGATTTAAGAAATTCATTTTTCTCCTCCTTGTAAAATTTTATAAAGTAGTTTAAAAATTAAAAATAACTAATTATATTAAACTGACTTTTTTTGTCAAGATTATTTTAAAATTTTTTTAATTTTAAACATCTCATAGCAAGATCATTTCTTCATCAAATCTTCATGTTAAAAACAGTATATAAAGGCTGAAGGAAGAAGGCGAAAGGTTGAAAATTTATATTTACTGGACAAATATTTTAAATTTAATTAAAACTTGGCGAGGAGGTGAGAGGCTAAAGGCACTGCGAATAAATAATTAAATAATTTCCTATAGCCTATAGCCCATTGCCTAAATTTTTAGAGAAAAATAATGAGAATATTAATTGTAGAAGATGAGAAAGACCATGCCTTGCAGGTAAAGACAATCCTTGAAGATGAAAAATATATAGTTTCAACTGTATTTGACGGAAATTCTGCTCTTGAGATGCAGATGAAGATAAAGTAAACGGTCTTGATTCAGGAGAGGATGATTATCTTACAAAGCCTTTTTCACAGATAGAGCTTCTTGCAAAAATAATAGCTATTTTGAGAAGAACAGGGATTGTAGAACTTCACAAAGGAAAAACCTCACCAGAAAGTAAATTAGGTGAATATCCAAAATTTGTTATAGTTTTTGAAGGCTATAATTTTGAAATTTAAGTTAAATAATTTTTTAATGATTTAATATCACTTATAGAGAGAAACAAGACATCATTTTTTATGAACGTATCATCTCCTGGATAAACAACTATTTTCTTTTCAGGTGATAAATCTTCACATGCAATATAAAATCCTTTTGATGGTTTTGGAGTTAATGAGTATTTTATTTCAATAGCCATTTTAATATTATTGGCTTTTGTGAGAAGTAAATCTATCTCCGCTCCAGCTCTTGTCCTGTAAAAATACGCATCAAAATTTTCTGAAAATAATTTTAATATCTCTTCTATTACAAATCCTTCCCATGACGCTCCTACAATAGGATGTGCTATTAATTCTTCAAAATTTTTTATATTTAAAAGATAATGTAAAATTCCGGAATCTCTAATTATTACTTTAGGAGTTTTTATTAATCTCTTTTTTATATTTGTGTAAAATGGTGGAAGAATTCTAACCAGATAAGTATAATTTAAAATAGTTAGATAATTTTTTACTGTTGGAGTAGATATCCCAAGATTATTTGAAATTTGGGATGCATTCCATAATTTGTTTTGATAATGGGATAGCATTAACCAGAATCTTTTTATATTTATGGAGGGGATATTAAAACCCAACTGAGGAATATCTCTCTCAGTTATGGTTTTTATAAAAAACTCTCTCCACATAAAACTAATATCATCATTTTCAGCAAGGAAACTTTTTGGGAATCCACCTCTTAACCACAATTTTTGCCATTGAAAATTTATTTCATCAAGCATGAATGGTGAAAGTTCAAGAAATGCAATCCTCCCTGCCAGAGATTCTGAGGATTTTTTTAATAATTCTGGTGAAGCTGACCCAAGGATTAAAAATCTTTTAGACGATATCTCTTTATCTATTATTGACCTTAAAATAGGAAATAATTCTGGTTTTCTTTGAATTTCATCAATAATTATTAGCCTATTATTAAATTGTTTTAAATATAATTCTGCTTCTTCAAGCTTAAAAATGTCTGAAGGAGATTCAAGGTCAAGATATATTGCTTCAGGAAAATAATGTTCTTTTATAATCTTGGCAAGGGTAGTTTTTCCAACCTGCCTTGCTCCCAATATAGCAACAACAGGAAAGGTTTTTAGTAAATTTACAACTTTGCTTTCATGATTCCTTTTTATCATCATCCTTGCTAATTAAAACATTTATTTTAAATTAGCAAGGATTTTTTAATGCAATTTTTAGATGTATTAGATAAATTGATATTTCTTTTATTTAGCTTTTTACTTATTGCCCTGTTATAAATCATTTCTTCATCAAATCTTCATGTTAGATGTATTAAAAACAGTCTGGTGTCTGGAGTGCGGAGTCGGGAGCCTGCAAAAATGAATGTTAGTGAATAGTGAATGGTGAATTGTGAACACTGAAAAATTAATTATAATAAAGAACAACGAATAACTACTAATAACTCAATTACAATTAATAACTATGAATTACAATTTTTAAATCGCATTTCCGCATTTACTCATATACGCATATACAGCTATTGAGGTTGAAGTTTGAAGAAAGAAATTAAAGGAGGAAACGATGAGAAAAAATATTTTTTATTTTATTATTCTGGTTTTTACTGCAATTTTATATTTTCAATTAATTTTTATTCTATTTTCTTCTCTTTTGCAAAGACATACAGTAGTAATGTTACAATCATTCCAGAAATGCAAAATAGGAATGCTGATTTATAGGCAACAAATGGATAAGTTCCATTTGGGAGCCTTCCAAAATGTTTAATTATTGCTCCCATACCATGCTGTAAAATTGCTGCTCCAATTATTGCAAAAAAGTTTAAACAGGTTATTACAGTTCCAGAAATTGATATAGGAAATAATTCTTTTAAATGAGCATAAGTAATAATTCCGCTACTTCCAAAAAAACCAAATGTAAAAAATAAAAAGTAAAGTAATAATTCTGAAAGATGATTTTTAAATGTAATTAACAATAAAATATTCAATGTAAATATTGAAAGACATATAAAAATTAATTTTTTCCTTGATTTTAAAACTCTATCTGAAATTCTTCCTAA